>JBBRGM010000039.1:0-16946 GCA_038240725.1 Burkholderiales bacterium
AGTCCGCGCCGTACGCGGCGGTTCCTGTCCTGTTCTCGCTCGCCGCGACGTCGGCACCCGTCAAGCGCGACAGCGCATCGACCAGCGCTTTCCCATCGGCGTTTTGCGCCACATCGCAGCCGTAGATCAACACATCCGCGTCCGCACTCAAGGCCTGACCCCAGCCCTTGATCTGCCCCGCATTCTTCAGCAACGAGTCGAAGTTCAGGCTCGCCGAGCCTAGCTGCACTTGCCCATCCGAGCCGTGCGAGATCAGGTGGACTGCGCTAATGTCGTGCTGACCCGCCAGCACTGCGCTGATCTGCGCAATCCCATCGCTTTGATGATCCAGCACCACCACATCCACGCGCCGACCATCGCCCGCTTGGCTCTGGATGTCGGCCACCAGCTTTTGATAGTCCGGCGTACCGATGTCCACGAACACGATCTCGTGGCCGCTGTGCGCGGCCTGGGTCGCTGCGCTCTCGCTGGGGGTTTGCGCGTTGCTCTGTACGTTGGTCTGCGCGCTGCTCGCCGCAAACTCGCCTGCCGCATCCAGGCTGCGCGTCTCCGCCACAGACGCCAACGGGGCTGCTTGCAGCAGCCCCGGGCTAAAATCGGCGGAATATAAAATGCGCGGCTCGATCTCCTCGATCTGCGCCCGCCGCAGCTTGTGCGGTTTTTTTGCCACCAGCTACACCTTCGCGTCTCGGCTCACTTGAGCGGGGCGACCGCTACCGAGGGCCGCGTCTTGAGCGCCTGCGGCTCGAGCGCACGCGCTTTCGGTGCGCCCGCTGACGGGCGCAGTTTCGACTGCGCGTTGTCCGCCGGCATCCCCGCCAACTCGAAGTCGATCTTGCAGCGCAGCCCAGGGGGCAGCTGGTAGTTCGGATTGGGCAGCTCTAAGCGCACGCGAAAGCTGTTGCTCGCCGCATCGATCACCCGATCCACAACGATTACTTTAGCACTGCGCACTTCGGCATCGGCCAACTCCGGGCGCACGCTCGCGCTCATGCCTTGCTTGATCTTGTTGAAGTAGCTCGCCGGCACGATCACCTCCACCCGCAGCGGATCGATGCTCGCCACCCGCATCACCGGCTTGTCTTCCACCCGCTCGCCCTCGGACAGGTAGCGCTCCGAGACCACCCCAGACAGCGGGCTCTTGATCGTGCGCTGCGCCACTTGCGCTTGCGCCAGCATCAGCTCTTGCTGCGCCAGCAATTGCTGCTCGCGCGCCTGGCGCAGTTTCATCTCCGCCACTTGCGCTTCGGTCACCGCCTGCTCGCTCGCTTGCTGCGACACGAAGTTCTTCTTCACCAGATCTACCGTGCGCACTTTCTTCTTCTGCGCAAAGTCATTGTTCGAGGACGCCGCTTTCAGATCCGCCGTGGCCTCCGCTCTGAGCTTCGCCGAGGCCGCCTGCGCTCGCTCTACATCCGAGCTCAGCAGCGCAATCGCCTGGCCTTTCTTCACGAAGTCGCCTCGCTCAACCAATATCCGATCCAATACCCCAATCACCTGGCTGCCAATATCGGCCTCCTGGTAGGGCTGGATCAAACAGCTCAACGATTCCGCCTGCGCCACCGCGCTCATCAGCACACCCAGCACAACTCCCAGTGCAACTCCGATTCGCATCGTGTCTACCTTCCCGTTTGACATTTCTCTATTCGCCCTGGCCCGCAAACGACAGCTGCTGCTCCGCCCTCTTGTCTTGCTCCAGCAACGCCTTGCGATCCACCCGCTGTCCACGCTCCTCCGACCTCTGCCCCTTATACGCAAGGAGCTTGCCGAGAAACACGGGCAAGGTCCCGTCTTTGCTTTGCAGGCGACCAGCGATGCGGCGCACCCATGCGGGCCAGTTCAACGCGATGACCGGGTCTTCGAGGCAGAGGATCGTTTCAACCGTACCGGGGTCGCCCTGACGGGCACACCGACCGTGCAACTGTCGATCGATGCGGCCCGAGGCATTGTGCTGACAACTGATGACGTATAGGCCCCCCAGTGCGCGTACGCCGTCACCCAGAGCGATGTCGGTTCCCCGGCCCGCCATGTTCGTCGTCACCATGATCTGTCCGGCCTCACCGGCTTTGGACACGATCGCCGCTTCCTCGCTGTCATGGCGTGCGTTTAACACTGTATGAGCCAGCTGGCGGGCATTGAGTAAACGGCTCACATAATCCGAATCGGCGACTGAATCGGTGCCGATGAGAACCGGCCGGCGCTTGCGATGAATAACCTGGGCGCGAGTGACCACTTCCTGCCATTTTTCGTCACGCGTGGAATACATTTTCAGGGGCACGTATTTGCGTCGGCTGGGTTTGCGCAACGGGACACGCATGATCTTCAAGCCGTACACCGAACGCAGCTCGGTTGCGGCCTCCTGCAACGTTCCGCTCATCCCACCCAGGCGCAGGTAGCGGGGAAAGAACCGCTGATAGGTGATCTGCGCGATGGTTTCCTGCTCGTCGCTGGGCGGACAGCCCTCTTTGGCTTCGATGAGCTGGTGCAGGCCGCGCGACCAGACTCTGCCGGGCGCAACGCGGCCTGTCGTCTGATCGATCAGGATCACTTCCTTGTCTCGCACCAGGTAATCGCGATCGCGAACGAACAAGTGCATTGCTGCCAACGCGTAGCGGATCGTCTCCTCGCGATGACGACGATCTTGCCATAGGCCGCCGATGGCACCGCCTTGCGCGGTGAGTTTCTCGCAGCCGACGTCGGTCAGCTGCGCGACTTGCGTCCCGCGGTCGAGTTTGAAGTCGGTGCGCGGGGATAAGCGCGATGCAATGCCGAGCGCCCGTTTGAAGTAATCCTGCCGCTGCACATTGACGCGGGATGCGGACAGCACCAGCGGCGTTCGCGCTTCATCGATCAGTATGCTGTCGGCCTCGTCGATCAACGCCATCCATAGTCCACGCAGCAGCAGTCCCGACTGCGGCGCGACACCGGTATCGTCGGCTTGATCGAGCTGACGCACGCGTTCGTGCAGATCGCTTGCAATCTTCCTTCGCACGAGACGATCGCGCAGATAATCGAACACGACTTCCTTAGCCGTGCAGTACGTGATGTCCGATGCATAGGCGGTACGCCGTTGCGCCTGTGCCATCGGCTGCGTGACGGTGCCTACGGTCACGCCGAGCATTCGATACACAGGCGCAAGCAGTTCGGCGTCACGGCTCACCAGATAGTCGTTGGCGGTGATAACGTGCACCGGCATTCCCGCGAGCGCAATGGTGGCCGCGCCTAGCGCGGCGGTCAGAGTTTTGCCTTCGCCGGTCGCCATTTCGGCCAGCCGATTGTTGAGCATGATCCGGCCCGCGATCAGCTGACTATCGTAGTGGGCCATTCCGAGGGTTCTACGGGTCGCTTCGCGCACCAGCGCAAACGCGTCCGCCATCGGTTGTCCGCTGAACCCCGTTGCGCGCAAGCGCGTGCGGACGTCTCTCAGGAGCGATTGGAATGCCAGGTCGGATAAGCTCTGGATACTCGCGTCGCGGGCGTGAATTGCGGACAGGAAGCACATATGCCTGCGTTTCTCGTCTCGCATTGGCAGATGTGCGAGAAGGAACGGAAAATCGCCACCATCCCGTCGGTGCGCGGTGTCAGTGCGCTCTGGGTAGGGGCCGGTTACCGTGCCTGGGGTCGGTAGTGCTGCGCGTTTCATGAGCGCCTGCCGCTACAGCACGCTCACGTCTGCGGATTGAACTGCTTCAGAAGAAGCTGCTGCAACCGACGTTGCCATTGAAACGCGAGCGGCTTTGCGCCATGATCGAAGCGCACCGACGCGCGTCCCCCTACTCGCTGCAAGCGATGGGAATCGAGTGTGAGGTCGTATAGGAAAACCGGCTCCAGCGTCTTCAATCCTTGTTCATCCGATGGATCGGTAACGAATGGCCCGCCGGCACGATCGCCGAGCGCGGCGGTGGGAAGATAGACCGTCGCGGCGGGCACGCCGCCGGTGAGTTGTGCGGTCAACACTTCGTCCGGCAAGTCTGCAAGTTTGACTGCCACGGCGCCGCTGCCGTTATGGATCAATGCCGAGTCTTCCTGCCAGACAGCCACTTTGATGCGAATCTCTTCGGGCCGCAGCACGTGCGCAAGTACGGTGCCCTTCGGAACGAAGGTCTCAGGCAAATCATTGGCGTGCGGCATCACGAGCGTACCTTCGTCTGGACTCAGGACGAGCAGCTTCTCGATCCGAAAGTCCACTTGCGCCAGCTCGGCACGACGCGCGTCGGCCTCTTCGGTGATCGATTTGGCTTTAACCGCATTGCGTGAGCTCTCACGGGTAAACTGCACATCCAGCGCTACGATCGCTGCCCGCACTCGCTCGCGTTGCGCGATCAGGTCCGGATCTCGCAACACCATAATCGGATCGCCGAGCTTGACGACTTGGCCGTCCTTCGCGATTACCTCTTCGATAAATCCATCGGTCTCCGCGCGAATGCGCGCTTGCTCCGGCAACCACACCACTCCTTCGGCGAGAGTGGAAAACGGAAACGGTACCAGGCATACCAACACCAGGAGTGCAATCACACTGCCACCTGCGATGGCCATGCCACGCGAGCGCTGATTGCGCACGCCCGGCGCACGCGCGAGAAATCTGAACAATTTCGTCATCGGCAGAATCAGCATCGTGACCAGCGCGGCAGCGCCGAGCAGTATTCCGAGCCAGAAGGAAAACCGGCCGGCCCACATGACGATGAGTACGGTGACGAACCAGCGATAGAAAAACGACAGAATCGCGTAGACGAACAGTACCGGACCTTCACCGGGCGCCGTAATGGGCGAAGGCAATGAGGTCATCCCGAGCAAGTGGCGCTGCGCGATATAGCCCACGTAGGCATTACTGCGAGGCCCGAGGTTCGGTATGTCGAGCAGGTCGGAAAAAATGTAGTAGCCGTCGAAGCGCAGAAGTGGATTGCCGTTGAACAGTACGGTCGACGCGCCGCCGATCAGCATCACCACGAAGGCGACGTCGCGCACGACTCCGTCGCTGACTCGCATCCACAGGAAAACTGCGAGCGATGCGATGAAGCCTTCCACCAGAATCCCGGCTGCGCCGACCAGCGCTCGCCGGTACTTCTCCGGGAAAGCAGCAGCCGCTGACGCATCCACAAACGGAACCGGCACCAGCATCAACAGGCTGATGCCCATCTCGCGGACTTCACCGCCCCAAACCTTCACCGCCAGTGCGTGGCCCAACTCATGGAACGCCTTCACTGCGGGATAGCACAGCCACAGCAGCACAAGATAGCGCGGCGTCAGCGTGTGGATGGCGGCGAACGAATGAAACGCCTCCCAGTTTGAAAAAACGGTGAGCAATGCGGCTGTGACCACGCAGACCCAAACGAACGCTGCGATGGGGTTACACAGCAAGCGGCCCAGCGGGACGAGTTTCTCGAGAAACCGATCGGGATCCAGCAGCGGCACGCGAAACGCCAGCGGATTGAGCATCGCAGCGCGGCGCTTGCGCACACGCTCGCGCCCGCGTCGAAACAGTTCGGCCACATCCGGGGTGATCTCACACTGCAGTAAACCGGTATCGCTGAGCTGACAGAGAATCTCGATCGTTTCGTCTTGCGTTGGCGCCTTCTCGCCCAGCGAATTCAGCAGCGAGTGCCAAATCTCGTCGACCGTGCGGGCGCCGTTCATACGACCGATGAAATGAAACGCGCCTTCGTCTACGCGATGATTACGGCCGCTGCTGGAGTCCTGCAGGAGATACCAGATCTGGTCTCGGTAGGTGTGGCGCGACACGCGCACGTGACTGCGCAGCCTCGGATGCAAGCCGGCAACGCGATACCACCGCGAGCTGAACAGCGAGTCCATCGTTTGTCTCGCGCTTAAGGCTCAGCCGAGCCACGACCAAGCGGTCAGGCGCAGCCAGTCGTAAGCGCGGTGGGTCCAGATCCACAACAGCGAACGCGAACCCGCTTCAACTTTGGCGATGCCGATCAAACCGGGCCGCAGATTTCCGGCGTCGCCGCTGAGCTGTGCTTCCACCTCGAAGAAGTTGCGGCCCTGCGCCGGCGTCGCCACCGGTGTGATGCGTTTGATTTCGAGCGGGAAGGTCTCGCCCGGGAGCGCGGCCAGCGCGAGCTGACCGATCTGATTCACGTGGACATTGGCGACGTCGCGTTCATCGACTTCCACGATGACGCGGAAATCGTGCTCGGGCGCAAGGGTCATCAAAGCTTCGCCTTTTTTCACCGGTGCACCGAGCGCTTGCGTTAGATCGCCGGTAATTACCAGGCCGTCGAACGGCGCAACGATCTGGGTACGCGACAGCCGCGACTGGATCAGGCCGAGCTCTGCGCGTGCCTCGTCAAGCTTCGCAAACACGATTGCGACTTCTGCACGATCCTGCTTGACCAGCGACGTGGCGTACGAATTTTCAAGCTGCGCGACTTCGCTTTGCGCCTTGCGTTCTTCGAGCTGCAGATCTTCGTCGGCGAGCTCGGCGATCAATTGATCTTTCTTGACCCGGTCGCCCGGCCGGACGTGCGCAACTTTGAGATAGCCATCGGCCGGCGCAACCATCACGCGCTGCACGGCACCTTCCAGACGAGCCGGGGAGCCCACGCGATAATCGCCCTGAATCAATGCCCCCCCGATGATGATTGCCAGTATCGCGGCTACGATGCCCTTGAACGCAATATGCCCCGAGCCAAACAGCGGCGCAGTGGCTTGACCCAAGGCGACGCGCATTTTTCCCGGCCACGGCCGATCGACTTCGCGTTTAAGATCCAACAGCGGCCCAAGCAAGGCGCCGATGTTCTCGCACAGCGTGAGTTCCGCGCGCGTAAGCGACTCGCCGCTGCTGCGCTCGAGCATGATTGCGCCGAATGCTTTGCCCGACTTGACCAGCGGCACAGTTGCAATCCAGCCTGATCCGTGGCGCTGCGACAAATCTGCGTGCGCGCGATCAACGCGCGGTTGGGCGCCTTCGGGCAGCGGCAAGATCAGCATGACGCCCTGCCAGACGGCCTCTTCCATCGCGGCACCGATGTCGCGCAAAAGACTCTGACTGGCGCGAAACTCGGTGGAATGCGACAACCCTTCGACTTTCACTCGACGCCGGCCCATCAAGCCGAGGCTGACACGCTCACAGCGGAACAACGTCGCGAGGTCGGTCACAAACGCCGTCGCCGCTTCCTCGAAGTGCTGATGCGCTTCAATGGTCGCGAGGAGTTGCAGGATGCGAGCGGCATTGGGCGTATGCAGTTCGACCGTCTTGTCGATGCTTTCGCGCAACGTCGGGATGGGTCGTGTGGCAACCGCCATCGCGGGTATCGCGGGCGGCGGCGGCGCCACCGCGACCGACCCGGTTTGCGTGGGATGCGCAGAAACGATCGGGACCGCGCGTAACGGCTTGCGGGCAGGCTCGTCGGGGGCGAATTTCGCCGCAGGAACCGGTGTGGGGCTGGCAGCACGCTTCGCGCCGGGGGTATTCTGGCGCAAAAAATTCTCAAAGCCTTCCGCGCTTCGGCTAATACCGACGACGGCGGACTGCGGGAGAGAGGCAATGTCTGTCGCGAAGCTCACTGCGACCGCGCCGACCGTGCGCCCCTTAACCTGGATCGGACACGAGACGGTCGGGCCTTGCGGAATCGGCCGCTCGGCGCCATTCAAACGCGGCAGCGAGATCTGTTCTTTGCGCTGGTACGCGGCGGTAGCGATGGCCTGCAGAGCTTTCCCAACGCGGCGATCGCGCGGCCAATGCGCGGCCGGCACCAGCGATTCGCTGTTGCGCGGCAGTAGTAGAACGACGGCGCCCGTGGCGCCGTCGATCTGCCCGCACTGTCCGTCGAGCCATGCTTGAATGATTGCCTGCATTGCCAGTAAATGCGCTCCATACCCAGTAAGGGTTCACTTTAGGACCCCGCTTCTATAGCGGTTCGCGGCGACCAACCTGAAGGGGCCGCCCTCTAGAATCCTTTCGCATAAATTGACTAAGCGAAGAGGATTCTGGCGTTACATAATTCGCAAGCTTTGTGCCGGGATATGGCGCGCAAGTCTTTCCGGCTCTCTCAACGAGCACGGTAGTGCGTGAGGTCCGGCGATCGGATTGCTTCGAGGATGGGCAACAACACACGGCGAACGGCATGCGGCGCTGCATATTCGTCCGGCAACTAGGCCGTTCAATGACGCATGCCTTTACGGCAGACAGCGGGAGAACTTGAGGGAAGATCTAACGGGATTAAACGATCAACTTAATCAAAAGAGCGCGGCTAAATGGGGTGATGCCCATTCGCCGGCGCCCTCTTCTGCTTTCTGCTATTGCGCGCACCAACCGCCATCGATGACGATGTCCGTGCCCGTCATAAAGCTCGCTGCGTCCGAGCAGATGTAGAGCGCCAGCGCGCCGATTTCCTGCGGCTGCCCCCAGCGCTTCAACGGCGTCTGCGCCATGAGCGCGGCGTTCTTGCCGGCGTCCGCGCGCAGCGGCGCTGTCAAGTCGGTTGCGACGAATCCAGGACTGATCGCGACCGCCGTGATGGCATCGTCTGCCAACTCGTGCGCCAGCCCGCGGGTAAGACCCAGCAAACCGTGCTTGCTGGTCGAGTAAATCGCACGGCCATCGCTCGACACGTGCGCCATGATCGAGGTGATATTGATGATGCGTCCGTAACCGCGCCCTTTCATGTGCGGAATGAAATAACGGCACATCAGCCACGGGCCCGTGAGATTGGTATCCATTACGGTCGTGTATTCTTCGAGCGTGAACTCGTGAATGCGCTTGCGGATCGCGGTACCGGCATTGTTGACCAGGATGTCGGCTGCACCGAAGCGCTTCATCACATCGTCGGCCAGCTGTTTCACCTGCCCCTCTTCGCGCACATCGCAGCGGAACGTTTGCGCTTCCGCGCCGATTTCCTTCGCCATTTTCAGCGTTTCATCGAGCTTGTCCTGCGCCCGCCCTGCGAGCGCGAGCTTGGCTCCAGCTCCACCCAAAGCCAGCGCAATAGCGCGGCCGATACCTCGGCTCCCTCCGGTAATTACAGCAACGCGTCCTTGCAGATTTTTTTCAGCCATAGCTCACCTCTAGTTGGGGTTCAGGTTCGAATACACGTAGCGGTGCCATAGCGCGTTCACTTGCTTGTTGCCGTCAAAACGTCGCCGAAAGGCACCCAGCGTTTACCATCGAAGCGAGCCAGTTGCAGCTGCTTGATCGGAAAATAGTCGGTCGCACTCGTATTGAGCCGAATGCCGGGTAACAATAAGGGGAGCTCGAGATTGCGAATAGCGGATGCTTGCCGCATTACGTTCTCGCGCGTCAAATCATCACCACACTGCTTTAGCACGTATGCCAGCGTCTGCGCGGCCGCAAAACCATATACGTTGTAAGTGTCGGCAAGATCGCCCTGCGGGTAATACCTCTTCATCCACTCGAGCCAGTCTTTGAGCGCCTTGTCTTTCGACCATTGCGGATCGGTCGGCTCTTTGAGATATGCCGAAGTGATCAGGTCAACGGCCTTGTCCAGGCCCGCGGGCTGCAACACCGAAGTGATCGAAGACGAAACGTTGTTGACGAATTGCAGGGGCTTCCAGCCGATATCGTAGGTGCCTGCGATCGCTTGCGCTGCGAATTTCGGGGTAGCGAAAATGAACAATGTGTCTGCCCCCGACGCGCGTAACGCGACGATTTGCGAATCCACCGAATCATCGGTGACGTCGTAACTGGCTTCCTTGATGACCATGCCGGCCCTGGCGCCGAGCCCTGCTTTCAGGTTCAGCAGGTAGTCCTTCCCATACTCGTCGTTCTGGTAGAGGACCGCGATCTTCGCGTCGGGTTTCGTCCGCACAATGAATTTGGCATAGACGAGAGACTCGACGTGGTAACTCGGCTGCCATCCCATCGTCCAGGGAAATTTCGCCGGATCGCCCCATTTGCTCGCACCAGTCGACACAAACAGTTGCGGGATTTTCTTGCTGTTCAGATAGCGTTGAATTGCCGTGTTGGCTGCAGTGCCTAGACTCTGAAAGATCGCCAGAACCTGATGCTGCTCGATCAGCCGGCGCGTCTGGTCGATCGTTTTCTCGGGACTGTACCCATCATCCAGAGTGATCAAAGTTACGCGACGGCCATTGATGCCGCCGCGCTCGTTGATCATCTGAAAATACGCGGCCTGCGCGCGTCCGATCGTGCCGTATGCGGATGCGGGGCCCGTGTAGGGCATCGTCTGGCCGATCCGGATTTCGCTGTCGCTCGCGCCGGGATCATATTTGGGCTCGGCCCAAACTGCCATGGCGAGCAGTCCCGCCAGCAGGCCGGCGAGCACTCGTATGCGGCCGCTGCGCATGACGGATGGCTACTGTCCGAGCACCGGCCCGAACAGCTTCCACTCCTTGCCGTCGAATCGCGCGAATTGTCCTTGCTCGATCGGGTAGTAATCCTGCGAACTCGTGTTCAATCTCACGCCGGGCAACATCATCGGCAACTCCACGTTTTTCATGCTTGCGGTTTGCTGCATGATGTTCTCGCGAGTCAGCTTGTCTCCGCACTGCTTGAGCATCTGCACCAAGGCCTGCGCTTGTGTATATCCGACGACGTTGAAGGCATCGGCAAGGCTACCCTCGCTGAACCACTTCTTCATGAACGCGACGTACTCTTTCGCACCGGCATCGTCTTTCCATTGCGGATCGTTGGGATCCTTGTAGTAGACAATCGTCAGCAGGCCAATGGATTTCTCCAGCCCGGCAGGCGTCAAAACCGAGCCGACCGAATACGACACCGCATTCAGAAATTGCAGCGGCTTCCAGCCGATGTCATAGGTCTTGCGTATTGCCTGTGCGGCGAACTTCGGCGTGGTGACGTTGAAGAACGTGTCGGCACCGGATGCCTGCAGCGAAACGATCTGCGAGTCGACTGTGGTATCGGTGACCTCGTAGGACGCCTCCGCGACGATCATCGACGCCGCCTTATCTCCGAGTCCGTCCTTCATGCCCTTCAAATAGTCTTTGCCGTAATCGTCGTTCTGATATAGCACCGCGATCTTCGCGGTCGGGCGATTCTTCAGAATGTGAGCCGCATAGAGCTTTGCTTCCGTCTGATAGGCCATGTTCCAGCCCATGGTCCAGGGGAAGTTTTTCGGATCGCCCCATTTCGTCGCACCGGTGTTGAGCATGATGTGCGGGATTTTTTTCGCGTTCACATACTTGTGAACGGCACTGTTGGTCGGCGTGCCGAGCGGCCCGAACAGAAACAATACGCGTTCTTCCTCGACCAGACGGCGAGTCTGCTCGACGGCACGCGGCGGGCTGTAAGCATCGTCCAGGCTGACGAGCTTGATCTTGCGCCCATTGACGCCGCCTTCCGCGTTGATCTTTTCGAAGTACGCCGCGGAGGCCTTGCCGATCGTGCCGTAAGCGGAAGCCGGGCCGCTGTACGGCATCGTCTGCCCGATCTTGATTTCGGTGTCGCTCGCACCTTCATCGTATTTCTTCTGCGCGAGCGCGTTCGTGGATAGCGCCAGGGCGAGCACGGACACCGCCCCAATGAGAGTCCGATCTAATCGCTTCATGTGTGTCCTCTTCTTTTCTGAGTATTTCGACGTGCAATGATCCAGCGGTGATCGTAGCCAAAGCGATCCGGAATTTAGGCCTTCCGCCAGCGCCCCTTCGCATGCGCCACGAGCCAGCGGATGAAGCCGGAAACACCGGTCGGCATGAGATAGACGAAAGCCAGGAGAAAGATTCCGTAGATCGCCCACGGCGCAGCTTTCGAAATCTGGTCTGCGAAGTTGGGGATGAATTGAATGAACAGTGCGCCGTAGAATGCACCGGAAATCGACGCGATGCCGCCGATGACGATACCCACCAGAAAATTGATCGATAGCGCCGCAGTGAAACTGTCCGGCGCAACGAACTGCACGACGATCGCGCCGAGCGCACCTGCAACGCCGGTATACAACGCGCTGACGCCGAACGTGAGCGACTTGTACATCGCGCTGTTCACGCCCATCGCTTCTGCCGCGATCGGGTGATCTCGAATTGCAATGATCGCGCGCCCGATTCGCCCCCGCACGAGATTCCAGCCGAGCACGAACATCACGATCAAGATTGCCAGGGTAAACAAATAGAGCCACTGGTCCGGTGTGATCTTCCAGCCGAATGGCGGGTCCGGCTTCAAGATCACGATGCCTTGCACGCCGCCGGTCCACTGCTCGATGTGTTTGTACTTGAGGATTTGCGGCATCGCGACCGCCAGTGCGAACGTCGCCAGCGCCAGGTAATGGCCGCGCAACCGCAATGCCGGCAGGCCGAATAGAAAACCGAAGACGAAGCACACCACACCAGCGAGCGGAATCGTTGCGTAGTAGGGCCACGCGAAGCGATCCATCAAGATCGCCGCGACATACGCGCCAATGGCGTAGAAAGCGCCGTGTCCGAGCGAGATCTGACCGTTGTATCCGGTCAAGATATTCAGGCCAAGCAGCACGATCGCGTAGACCAAAACCATGTTGAACTGGAACACGCGATAGCTGCTCACCAGAAACGGCAGCGCCGTTGCGGCGAGGACAACTACGATAAGACCGACCGCTTTCCAGGTGTTCGGCGACAAGCCGGCGACACGCGTGGGTGTTGTCGTTGCGAGCGCGGCGATGTTCATACGCGCGTCACGAAAACTCTACCGAACAGACCGCTCGGTTTGACCAGCAGCACACCGACGATGAGCACGAGCGCGACGGTCAGCTTGAGCTCGGTGCCGATCAAGTAGGCGCCGACGAGATTTTCCAGCACGCCGACGACAAACCCGCCGAGGACTGCGCCGAACGGATTGTCGATGCCGCCGAGCAGCGCCGCGGCGAGTGCATAGAGCAGCACGCCCGACATCATATTCGGTTCGAGATAAACGATCGGCGCTACCAGCATTCCGGCTATCGCGCCGACCGCAGCCGCAAGCCCCCATCCCAGCGCGAGCATCCATCCGACGCGAATGCCGACGAGCCGGCTGGACACCGGGTTCTGTGCAGCCGCGCGCATTGCAAGCCCGAGCGGTGTGAAGCGGAAAAACACGTAGAGCATCATCAGCACTGCGAACGTAATTCCGATTGCGCCGAGCTCGTGCGACGACACGAATCGATTGCCGAACAGTGGCTGTTCCGGAAATGGGCTTGGAAAGGTTTTTATCGTGTAGGTAAAGATCCATCCGGCGACACTGTTGAAGATCACCAGCAGCGCGATGAACACGGTGACGACGGACAACACCGGTGCGTTCTCCACCGGCCGAATGATGATGCGTTCGATCGCGACACCCGCCACGAATGAAACCGCGATCGTCGCTACGAACGCCCACCAATACGGCAGTCCCGCATTGATCATCGCCCAGGCGAGATAAGTGGAGAACATCGCCATCTCGCCTTGCGCGAAATTAATGTGGTGGGTCGACTGGTAGATCATCACCAGTGCCAGCGCGAGACTCGCATAGATACCGCCGGTCGCGAGACCCGACAAGAGCTGGTGCAGGAAGGCTTCCATCGATGCGCTGTGATTTGGTTACGAGCTGCTGCGAAGCACGGGACGCCGATCAGCCCACGGCCGCGCGCGCTCAAGCTGCGCAGCCAGGCGGAACAGGGTGCCTTCGGCGCCGTACTGCCCGGCGATCTGCAAGCCGATCGGAACGTTGTCTTTGCTCCAATGCAAAGGCAGCGACATCGCGGGATTGCCGCTCGCGTTGAACGGCGCGGTAAAAGCAGTGAACAGACCGATAGCGCGACCGTACGCGTCGGGGTCGTTGGTGTTCATATCGAACACGCCCAGCTTCGCGGGCGGCTTGGGCAAGGTCGGCGTGAGCAGCGCATCGTAGCGCTCGAAGAAGCGGCCGACCAGGCGACCGGTCTGATGCACAGCGAGCACCGCGCGAGCGTAATCTGCAGCGCTCGCTTGTGCGCCGGATTCGAAGAACATCCAGGTGATTTTTTCCAGCAGCTCGGCGGATGGCGTGGCGCCGGTTTTCATCGCGTGGCTGTCGATCGATGCGCGAACGTTGCCGGCGATGATGGTGCGAAAGCCCGGCGCGAGCGCATCCGGCACATAGTCCAGCTTCGCTTCTTCAAGATAGTGACCCAGGCTCTCGAGCAGGCGCGCAGTCTGGACGACGGCTTCTTCGCACTCGACATCGATCTTTTCTCCAGCCGGCGTATGTGTGGCGAATGCAATCCGCAGCCGACCCGGTTCGGTCGCACTTTCCTGGAGAAACGACTGCGCGGGCGGCAACGCGCTGTACGGCGCGCCGACATCCGCGCCATGCGTGAGGTCGAGCATCGCTGCACTGTCGCGCACGCTGCGCGAGATCACATGCTCGGTGCTCATGCCCGACCAGCCTTCGCCGCGGTCGGGACCTTGCGGGTTGCGCCCGCGCGTCGGCTTCATGCCGAATACGCCGCAGCACGATGCTGGAATCCGGATCGACCCGCCGCCGTCAGAAGAATGCGCCGCGGGCACCATGCCGGCCGCGACTGCAGCAGCCGAGCCGCCGCTCGAGCCGCCCGCTGAGAGCTCACGATTCCACGGATTGCGTGTCGGGCCGAATAATACGGGCTCGGTGGTGATCGTCAAGCCGAACTCCGGCGTGTTGGTTTTCGCCATCACCACTAGCCCGCCGCGCTTATAGCGCGCGACCAGCTCGGTGTCGTGATCGGCCAGATTGTCGCGGAAGAAACGGCTGCCGTTGGTGGTGACGGCACCGGCGCACAGCGAGTACAGATCTTTCAGCATAAACGGCACGCCGGCGAACACGGCATCGCGCGGAACATTGGCCAGCGCGGATCGCGCATGGTCATACATCGTGTTGACCACTGCGTTGACACTGCCGTTGTTCGCATCGACTTTCGCGATAGCGGCGTCCAGCACCTCCGCCGCGGAAACTTTCTTGCTGCGGATCAGCTCAGCGAGACCGAGCGCATCGTAGTTGTCGTATTCCTTGAACATGTCGGTGGCCCTATTCAGTCAATAGCCGAGATACGAGCGACGCACTGCCTCGTCGTTACGGATCACCGCAGACGGACCGGAGATCACGACATTGCCGGTTTCCAGCAGGTACACCTGATCAGCCAGATCCAGCGCCAGATTAGCGTTCTGCTCGACCAGCAGCATGCTGACGCCGTCTGCCTCGTTGATGCGGCGCATGATGCGGAAAATATCCTGCACGACCAGCGGCGCCAGTCCGAATGAGGGCTCATCGAGCAGCAGCAGGCGAGGTCGGAGCATGAGCGCACGCGAGATCGCAAGCATCTGCTGTTCGCCGCCGGACAACGTGCCCGCTTGCTGATGCCGGCGTTCCTTGAGTCTCGGGAAATACGCGAAGACGCGCTCGAAGTCCTCCGCGATGGCGCGCTTGTCTTTGCGCGTATAGGCGCCGAGCCGAAGATTTTCCTCGGTGGAGAAATCGAGAAACGTCCCACGGCCGTCAGGCACGTGTGCGACGCCACGCCGGACGATGTCCTCCGTCGTGCAATCGCTGAGAGATTCCCCGCTCAGGCGAATCTCGCCTGCACGTCGAATCATGCCGCACAGCGCGCGCAGCAAGGTCGTCTTTCCCGCGCCATTCGCGCCGAGCACGGTGGTGATGCCGCCCTCAGCAACTTCGAGATCGACGCCATGCAGCACCATCGTCGTGCCATACCCTGCGCGCAGGCCGCGCACTTCGAGCAGCGCCGCCATCACGCAGCTACGCCGAGATACGCACGAATCACTTCGGTGTTGCCCTGGATCTCGGCAGGCGTGCCCTCAGCGATCTTGCGCCCGAAATCGAGTGCGATAACGCGATCCGATACGCGCATTACCAGGCTCATGTGATGCTCGACGAGCAGCACCGTGACGCGCAGCTGGTCGCGCACACGGCGGATCAAGGTCAGCAGGCCTTCGACTTCTTCGTGATTGAGGCCGGCGGCGGGTTCATCGAGCAGCAATAACTTGGGTTGGCTTGCGAGTGCGCGCGCCAGCTCAACCCGATTTTGATGGCCGCACGACAAGTCGGCGACACGGCGCGCGGTAACGCCGCCGAGCTCGAGCAACGCGATCAGCTCATCCGCCCGCGCCTCCAGCTTGCGATCTTCGCGCTGCACCAGCGGCAAGCGTAATGCATTCGACAGAAAGCCCCCGCGAGCGTGGCCATGTCCGCCGAGCAGCACGTTCTCGCGAACGGTCATGGTTCGGAACAGCGCGAGATTCTGGAACGTGCGGCCGATGCCCAGTGCCGCCATGCGATAGCGCGGCAGATTGCGCAGCGACTCGCCGGCGAACACGATCGAGCCGGGCTGGAAGGTATACAAGCGGGACAGGCAGTTGAACAAGGTGGTTTTGCCGGCGCCATTGGGGCCGATCAAACCGACGATCTCGCCGCTGTGCACATCGAAGGAGACGGCGTCCAGTGCGACGATGCCGCCGAAGCGCACGGTTACCTCCCGCACGCTCAGTAATGGAGCGGCAGACGCCACGTCAGGCGTGATGAAAGCCGTGGGCTTCGCCTCGACGGTCTGCACTGCATCCCCCGGTGTTGGTGCGCGCGTGACCGCAATTTGTCATCGGCCGCGCTGCTCGTTTCATGCGACGTCGGCGACGTGCTGAACGCGGCCGATACTGACATAAACGGTTTGCGTGGTAAAGACAGCGGACGCCGTCATCGACGGCGGCGAACCTAGCGCGCGGCGGCCGCTATCGTGCATTGCAGCAGCCGAAGGATTTGGAGAAAGTCGAGCCGCGCACTACTCTTAGCATCTGCGAGTCCGAGCATCTGCGAGCGCTAACATCTGCGAGTGCTGGCATCTGCGAGCATCGACGGCGCATACGGCCCTAGACCTGCCGCGGATTAATAACGGACCCGGCGCAGATTAATAACGGACCCAAAGCGCAGATTAAGAAATGAGCGCTCGGTCGAAACTGAGCATGCATGTTGAATCGAAGTCAGCACGAGGGCAGCATGGAGTCGCGTCACTACAAATTTTGGCCGCGCGGTTTAC
>JBBRGM010000040.1:0-16731 GCA_038240725.1 Burkholderiales bacterium
CTCGCCGCTTTCCTGCGCATCGGCTTCGAGTCGATCGATGTAGCGGCGGCTATCGACGAATTTGAGAAAATCGACCGGCACGACTTCCGAGCCGATTTCGTAACGGCCTTCGGAATCGAGCGTCATTTCCAGACGCTCGCGCGCAGTGACTCGATTGTGATGGGCGCACTTCGGACAAACGTTCAGCGATTTCTCGAGATCCGCGCGATACAGCACGGCTTCGCAGACGTCGCACTTGATCCACAGCCCTTCGGGAACGGCTTTTTTTGCCGCGCCGGGACTGCGCTTGATCTTGGGGGGAAGCAGCTTCTGCAACCAGCTCACATCGCCTCCGGATCGAAAACGCCGCGCATGTGCGAGGCGTTGCCGTACACCCTTCGCGACGCAGGTTGCGTCACGCGTCCATCGCTCGGCGAATGCCGCCGAGCAGCGCTTTGATGTTCGGTATCACGCGGTCGGCGGCGGAGCTTTCAATTTCCTGCACCAGCCGGCTGCCGATGACTACCGCATCGGCAAGCTGCGAAACTGCGTGTGCCGTAGCGCCGTCGCGAATGCCGAAGCCTACACCGATCGGCAGGTCGATGCGCGAGCGCAGCCGCGGAATGCGCTCGCCCAGATCGCCCAGATCGATGGTGTTGGCACCGGTCACGCCCTTGAGCGAGACGTAGTAGATGTAGCCGCTCGCGGCCTGCCCGACTTTACTGATGCGGTCGTCGTCGGACGTGGGCGAAAGCAAGAATATGCTGTCGATCGCGCGCTGCTTGAGCGCTGCGGCGAGCTGCAGGCTTTCTTCCGGCGGATAGTCGACCACGAGAACGCCATCGACACCGGCTTGCGCCGAATTCTGCGCAAACGCGGCGTATCCCATCGCCTCGATCGGATTGGCGTAGCCCATCAGCACCACCGGTGTCGCGTTATCGGTCTCGCGGAATTGCGTGACTGCTTTAAGCACAACGGCCAGACTGGTCCCGCGCTTGAGTGCGCGCTCGCTGGAGCGCTGGATGGTGGGACCGTCCGCCATCGGATCGGAAAACGGTACGCCGAGCTCGATGATGTCCGCGCCGGATTCGACCAGCGCGTGCATCAACGGCACCGTCATCGCCGGCTCCGGGTCGCCCGCGGTGATGAAGGGAATTAGCGCTTTGCGCCGTGCGGCTTTTAGTTTTGCGAAGGTAGATTGAATCCGCGACATGAAGAGGACTAGGTCACCGCGTGCTTAAAAAGGGCGCTCGCCATGCTGCTGGCGTCAGCGTGTTTTCTTGTTGTTATCACAGCTCGATGCCGGAGCGTTCGGCGACGGTGTGCATGTCCTTGTCACCGCGTCCGGAAAGATTGACCAGCAAAACCTTGTCGCGACCCATGTCGGGTGCGATCTGCATCGCATAGGCCAGCGCATGGCTCGACTCGAGCGCGGGCATGATCCCTTCGAAACGGCACAGCGCATGGAACGCTTTGAGTGCATCGTCGTCGGTGCAGGCAACGTATTCGGCACGGCCATTGTCTTTCAGCCAGGAATGCTCTGGGCCGACGCCGGGATAATCCAGTCCCGCCGAGATCGAATGCGTCTCGATGATCTGCCCGTCAGCGTCCTGCAGTAGATAGGTACGATTGCCGTGCAGCACGCCGGGCCGCCCGGCGCACAGGGTGGCCGCGTGTTGTCCGGTTGCGATGCCTCGGCCCGCGGCTTCGACGCCGATCAGACGCACCGGCGTATCCTGAATGTACGAATAGAACGCGCCCATCGCATTCGAGCCGCCGCCGACGCACGCCAGGATCGCGTCCGGCTGACGGCCGATCACCTCCGGCATCTGCGTGCGCAATTCTTTGCCGACCACTGCGTTGAAGTCTCGCACCATGATCGGATAAGGATGCGGCCCCGCGACGGTGCCGATGATGTAGAACGTATCCTCGACGTTGGTCACCCAGTCGCGCATCGCTTCGTTCAACGCATCCTTCAATGTCTTCGAGCCGCTTTCCACCGGCACCACCGATGCGCCGAGAAGCTTCATGCGATAGACGTTGAGCGCCTGCCGCTTGATGTCTTCCGAGCCCATGTAGACGACGCATTCCATGCCGAAGCGCGCAGCGACAGTTGCCGCCGCGACGCCGTGCTGTCCTGCGCCGGTCTCGGCGATCACGCGCTTTTTGCCCATGCGTCGGGCGAGCAGCGCCTGCCCGATGGTGTTGTTGATCTTGTGCGCACCGGTGTGATTCAGATCTTCGCGCTTGAGCCAGATCTGCGCGCCGCCCAGATGCTCCGACAAACGCTTCGCGTGATAGACCGGGCTCGGCCGGCCGACGTAGTGCTTCAGCTCGCTGGCGAACTCGGCTTGAAACTGCGCATCGTCGCGCACCGAGAAGTATTCGCGCTTGAGCTCATCCAGCGCGTGGATCAAGGTCTCGGCGACAAACACGCCGCCATAGGGACCGAAGTGGCCGGTGGCGTCGGGCAGGTCGTAGACTTTGCCGGCGTCATACATCTGCATTGCGAACTCCTCGTATGAAAGCGGTTATCCGATCCGCGTCCTTGATACCTTTGGCTCGTTCCACTCCGCTGCTGACATCCACCGCCCACGGCCGCACCGTGCGAACGGCAGTTTCCACATTGTCCGGCGTCAAACCGCCCGCGAGCACGATCGGCAGCGGCAGACTGCGTGGGATCGCGGTCCAGTCCAGTGTCTGACCGGTGCCGCCGTGCACGCCTTCGACGAATGCGTCGAGCAGCAGCCCCCTGGCCGAGCTGTAGCGAGCCGCGTAGTGTAGCAAATCCATACCCTTCTCCACCCGCACCGCCTTGATGTACGGCTTGCCGAACGACGTGCAGAATTCCGGCGTTTCATCGCCGTGAAACTGCAGTAGTTCCAGCGGAGCATGGTCGAGAATCTCGCGCACAGCGGCGGCGCTGTGATCGACAAACAGCCCGACGGAGGTAATGAATGGCGGTAGGCGCTCGATGATTTCGCGCACTCGCACCGGATCGACCGCCCGCGGGCTGTCGGCGTAGAAAACGAAACCGACGGCATGCGCGCCCGCGTGCGCGGCAGCCAGCGCATCTTCCAATCGGGTGATCCCACAGATCTTGACGGCGGTTGCCACAGCGAACGCTTATGAGAAGACGATGTTGTTCAGACTTGCGCTCAAAAAGGCATCGGAAGGCAGACGCTTCGGCCCGGACGGCAGTCCCCAGACCGGATCGTATTCTACTGCGGTGAGGTAGAGTCCGTTGGGCGAGAACGTCGCCGACGCCTGCGTGCGATCGCGGGTTTCGATGACATCGTGCAGCCACGCCGGCGATTGCGTGCCGTCGCCGACGCTGAGCATGCAGCCGACCAGGTTGCGCACCATGTGCTGCAAAAACGCGTCGGCGCGAAATTCGAACAGCACGAGATCGCCGTGGCGCTCGACGTGCGCCCGATGGATTTGTTTGACCGGCGACCTCGCCTGGCACTGCGCCGCACGAAACGCGCTGAAGTCATGGCGGCCGAGCAGATGCCGCGCCGCCTGCTCCATGCGTTCGACATCGAGCGCCTTGTGATACCAGCCGACGCGGCCATGATGCACGCCGGGCCGCTGCGGACGATTGAGCAGCAGATAGGTGTAAGCACGCGCGATCGCTCGGTTGCGCGCGTGAAACGCATCGCTCACCACGCGTGCCCACTGTACGGAGATCGTCCACGGCAACAGCGCGTTTACGCCGCGCACCCACGCCGTCAGCGGACGTTCGGCGGTCGTATCGAAATGAATGATCTGGCTGAGCGCATGGACCCCGGCATCGGTGCGCCCGGCGCAGTGCGATTGCACCGGATGCCCAGCCATGGTCGACAACGCGGCATCGACGGCGTCTTGCAGCGAGCCGCCCGCCGGCTGCTTTTGCCAGCCGCAAAAGCCGCTGCCGTCGTATTCGATTGAAAGTGCGATTCGCATGCCGTGCGTTGCATCGGTTGCGCAAATGAAATGGGCGCGGTCTCCCGCGCCCATCTTTGCTCGGAAGACGCTAAGTTTAACTCAGCGCCTGCAGTACCTTTTCCGCTGCGGCTTTCTGGGTCGCATCGCCTTCGGCCATCACCTCGCGCAGAATTTCGCGCGCGCCTTCTTTGTCGCCCATTTCCTGATACGCCTTGGCGAGATCGAACTTGGTCTGCACGTCGTACCAGTGATCCTCACGCGGGCCGCCTTCGGTCGCGGTGCCCGAGTCGCCGCCGAGGTCGAGACTGATGCCGGATAGATCGATTTCCGGAATTGCCGGCCCTGATTGGCCGAGATCGAGCACCGGCTCCGACTTGCCGGTCGGCCCGGAGTCGAGCGAGATCTCATCGATATCGAAATCCGAACCGTCTTCCGCATGCAAGCCGATCGTGCCGGTTTCGGTTTCATCAAGCTTGAAATCGAAGTCGACGGAATCGGCTTTCTCGAATTCGGAGTGGGTCTGCGTTTCGTCTTCGTCCGAGGTATCCAGGCGGAAATCCATCGGTGCGATCTGCGTAGTATCGCCACCGCTGAACGTGCTCAAATCGAAATCGGTGTTGGATGCAGCGCGCTGCGCACCGGTGCCGTGGCTGTCGAGATCGAGATCGACTGCAGTCGGTCCCGCCGGGCTGTCCAGGTGGCCCAGATCGATGTCGGTTTGCGTACCGGCGGCCTGCCCATCGTCAATGCTCACGTTCAGGTCCACGCGAGTGTTGACGGCATTTGCATTAGCCGTTGCGAAGCGGCGGCCGAACCCGGCGTCGATATCGGTCAATGTGCCGATTTCAGGATTCGGTTCCAGTGCATCGACCTGAAAGTCCAACGTCTTGTCGGTAGCCGCTGCCGCTGCGGCTGCTGCGGCTTCGGCGCCGGTCGGCTTGCCTGCGATGTAGCGTGAGTTTGCCGGATCGAGTTGATAGCCGAGGCGCGCTGCCTGATGCCATAGATCGCCTTTGCCGCCGGTGCTGGTGTGCAAGTCGCGGGAGACCGCCTCGAACGCCGCGCCATCGCGGCGCTTGGCGTAGATCTCCAGCAACTTCAGCTGAATCTCCGGCTTGCGCGAGCTGCTCTGCAGCGCTTCTTTGAGAATTTCTTCGGCTTGGTTATCGCGGCCGTAGGCTAGATAGATCTCAGCTTCGGCGAGCGGATCCACTTCTTCCGCTATCTGCGCCTGCGCGGCGCGTGCCGCAGCCGCCATTGCGCCTGCAGTATCGGTGCCGGTCGCCGCAAACGACCCTACGTCAGAAGTTTTTTTTTCTGCCTCGAGTTCGTCGTCTTCCGCTACTGCGCGTCGGCTCTGCAACATGCGATAGGCGAGGAAGCCCAGCACCGCCAGCACACCCACACCTGCGGCCAGATACATCGGCTCGGACAGCGCCTGATCGATGAAGCTCTGCGGCGCCGGCTCGGGCGCCTGTACGATCCGCGGACGCGGTTTCGGCGACGGACGCGCAGGCGGCGACAAGCCGACTTCGGGCTGCGTGCCGGACGTCGCCATCGGACCTGTCATCGGCGCGGGCGTCGGCGCAGGTAATGTAGTTGGTGCCATCGCCGACGGCGATGTCGTCGATGGTGTCGGGCTCGGCGTCGGCGCGAGTGCCGGCGGGGTGATGACCGGCGGCGAGGGCGCGACGGCTTCCGGCTTAGGCTGCGGGCTGGCGGATTTCTGCGCGTCCGCCATGCTCTTGCTCTTGAGCTCGGTCAGCGCCTGCATGTCCTTCACCGTCTTCTCGAGCTTGGCGATACGCTCGTTCGCTTCCCGCACGGTCTTGTCGCGCGCGGCCACTTCTTCTTCCAATGCGTGCACCCGTGCCTGCGCTGCTTTGTTGCCGCCCGGCGCTTCGCCCTTCGACAGCTTCAGGACTTCTTTCGGTTCGCTCGCCGGGGGAATGCTCTTGTCGGCTACCGGACCCGTTACGCGGCCCGCGGAGGACTGACCGGATTGCTCCGGTGCAGCGCTCGTATCGCCGGACGCTGATGCCAGGCGCTCACGAAACGCATTGAAGTCTGCCGTCTGCAAACGCACTTCCTTGCGCGCATCTTTGGGCGAGACCGCGGACGCTTCCCCGGCGTCAGGCACGGTCAGCACCTTGCCGGTTTTCATGCGATTCATGTTGCCGTTGAACGCGCTCTTGTTCGAGCGATACAGCAGCACGAGCATCTGCTCCATCGTGACATCGCTGGTCTTGAATTGCTTGGCGATCTTCGACAGCGTATCGCCGCGCTTGACGGGGCCGTAGGAATCGGCCTTCGGCGCCGCAGACTTTTCCGCTTTGGTGCCTTCTTCGGTCCCTGCCGGGGCCTGCGCGGACGGTGCCGGCCCCGAAGGCGTTTCGATCGAGCCTGCCGACGATGCCGGCGATTCCGGTGTCTTCGGCTGCATCTCGCTGCCGAGCTTCGTTTCTACTTGCGGCTCAGGCGCCGGGGCCGGACGCGCGGGTTGGGCCGCCGGCGGCGTCGAAGCTGCGGGCGGTGCAGAAGCAAATGCCGGTGGGTCGAGCAATGCGGTGTACGCACGCAGAATCTTGCCGCCGGTCCAGTTCAACTCGACCAGCAAATCGACGAACGGCTCCGAGATCGGCGCCGTGCTGGTGACGCGCAAGAACGCTCCGCCGCTGGAGCGCTGCTCCACAGACATTTGCAGACCGAGACTCGGTGAGGGATATGGCAGATTGGACTGGATGTACGCGTCGGGAGACGCGAGGTGCGCCGCGAGCGTTTCCAGCTCGCCCTTCTCGACCGCAACGACGTCGATCTCGGCGCTCAACGGCTCGCCCAGATGCGACAGTACAGTTAGCTTTCCCAGTCCTGCGGCGTGCGCCGCACTTGCCAGGAACAGCAGTGCGCCCGCGATAATCGAGGCTCGAAGAGACGTTTTGCCCACAGCGCCACCTGTCCTTATTAAGAGCCGATAATTGAAAATAACATCATGTATTTACCGATGCAAGCTAAACTTACGTCGTGTATTACGGCTTGACCCGCAGATTTTTCAGTCTTTTTTGCAATATTCCCGAAATTGATTACGGGCACAGACTTGCCTGCGAACCTGCCGCCCCGCGAACGCCGCGTACGGTTCGGTGGTTGCCTGTTCGCAGCGTGCTGTGGCATCGCGGTCGACTCAAGTTACCGGCCGACCTCGCATGCCATTCAGCGCTCAAGAACGATGCGAAGAAGACGGCGCAACGGCTCTGCTGCACCCCACAAGAGTTGATCGCCGACGGTAAAGGCGGTCAAGTATTCGCCACCCATCGGTAACTTTCGCAGCCGACCGATCGGCACCTGCAGCGTCCCCGAAACTCTCGCCGGGGACAACTCGGCGAGAGTTTCCTCGCGCGTGTTCGGGATCACCTTCACCCACTCGTTCGCACGCGCCAGCAGCGATTCTATTTCGGTCAACGGCAGATCGCGCTTAAGCTTAATAGTCAGGGCCTGACTATGACAGCGCATCGCACCGATCCGGACGCAAATGCCATCGATCGGAATCGGTTGCGACTCGCTTCCAAGGATTTTGTTTCCCTCGGCCTGGGCTTTCCATTCTTCGCGGCTCTGCCCGTTGCCGAGATCTTTGTCGATCCAGGGCAGCAGACTGCCGGCAAGCGGGTAGCCGAAGTTCTCCTTCGGCAGCGCCGAGCCGCGCAGCGTCTCGCCTACCCTATGATCGAGCTCGAGGATCGACGACGCAGGATTTTCGAGCAAGCTGGCGCTCGCGTCATGCACTGCGCCCATCTGCGCAACCAGCTCGCGCATGTGTTGCGCGCCGCCGCCTGACGCGGCTTGATACGTCATCGCCGTGATCCAATCGACCAGGCCGGCCTCGAACAAGCCGTGGACGGCCATCAGCAAGAGACTGACCGTGCAGTTGCCGCCGATGTAGTTCTTGATGCCGCGATCGAGCGCGCTGTCGATCACCTTGCGGTTCACCGGGTCGAGGACGATGACGGCGTCCTGCTGCATGCGCAGCGTGCTGGCGGCATCGATCCAGTAGCCCTGCCAGCCGGCCGCGCGCAGCTTCGGGTAGATCTCCGTCGTGTAGTCGCCGCCCTGGCAGGACACGAGCACGTCCATCGATTTGAGCACGGCTAGATCGCGCGCATCTTTCAGCGCGGGCGTGTTTTTACCGATAGCCGGCGGAGTGCCGCCCGCCTGCGACGTCGTGAAAAACACCGGCGCGATGGCGTCGAAATCCTGCTCCGCACGCATGCGTTCCATCAGCACGGAACCGACCATACCGCGCCATCCGATAAATCCAACCTGCTTGATTGCCATGCTCGTTATTCCTTACCGATGCGCCGGTGCTGTCTCGATGTACCAATGCTTATCAATGTGCCGGGCTTATCAATGTGCCGGGCTTGCCGATGTGCCAGGGCTTTTCCGATCGGACGCGCTTACCGATGTAGCAACGCCGACAGAACTGCGTCGCCCATCTCGCGCGTGCCGACTGTGCGCGTTCCCGGTTCAGCGAGATCGGCGGTGCGCACGCCATCGCGCAATACCTGTTTGATCGCCGCCTCGATGCGCGACGCGGCCGCTTCCTGATCGAAGGTATAACGCATCATCATCGCAAGGGAAAGCATCGTCGCCAGCGGATTCGCGATGTTCTTGCCGGCGATGTCCGGTGCCGAACCATGAATCGGTTCGTACATGCCTTTGTTGTTTTGATCCAGCGACGCCGATGGCAGCATGCCGATCGAGCCGGTCAGCATCGACGCCGCGTCGGACAGAATGTCGCCGAACATGTTGCCGGTGACCATCACATCGAACTGTTTGGGCGCACGCACCAGTTGCATCGCTGCGTTATCGACATACATATGGCTCAACTGAACGTCGGGATAAGACTTGCCGACTTCGATGACGACCTCGCGCCAGAGAATGCTGGTGTCGAGCACGTTGGCTTTATCGACCGAGCACAGCTTGCTGCCGCGCTTGCGCGCGGTTTGAAAGCCGACGTGTGCGATGCGGCTGATCTCGGTTTCGTTGTAGAGCATCGTGTCGAAGCCTTCGCGCTCGCCCTTCTCCGTTTGGCGACGACCGCGCGGCTGCCCGAAGTAAATGTCGCCGGTTAGCTCCCGCAGAATCATGATGTCCAGACCGGCGACGATTTCGGGCTTCAACGACGAGGCGCCGGCGAGCTCGGGATACAGCACGGCAGGCCGCAAATTGGCGAATAGCCCGAGCTCTTTGCGAATGCGCAGCAAACCTTGTTCGGGACGCAGTGGCCGCGCCAGCGTGTCGAACTGCGGACCGCCGACGGCGCCGAACAGAATCGCATCGGCTGCGCGCGCAAGCTTGAGCGTCGCATCCGGCAGCGGATCACCCGATGCTTCGTAGCCCGCGCCACCGACAGGCGCCTGCTCCAGCTCGATCTTCATGCCATCGGATTGCAGCGCCGCGAGCACTCGCAGCGTCTGCGTCATGATCTCAGGCCCGATGCCGTCACCAGGTAATACGGCGATTTTCATTACGACTCCATGATGGATTGCCTAGCAGGCGGCGCCGAGCCGAAACAGCTGTAGGGGAACAATCGAAGGCGCCGCGCGGTTACGCGTACCGAGAATTTACCGGTACGCTGCGTTCAAGTGAACAGCCAGGGCTGATCGACCTTACGTTTCGCTTCGAACGCGCGGATCTCTTCGGCATGCGCGAGAGTCAGGCCGATCTCGTCCAATCCACCGAGCAGGCAGTGCTTGCGAAATTCGTCGATGCCGAACTCGAAGCGCTTGCCCGATGGCGTCGTTACGGTTTGCTGCTCCAAGTCGACCTCGAGTTTGTAGCCCGGCGTCGCCAGCGTTTCTTGAAACAGCAAGTCGACCGCAGCGTCGTCCAGCACGATCGGCAGAAAGCCGTTTTTGAAGCAGTTGTTCGAGAAGATATCGGCGTAGCTCGGCGCGATGACCGCGCGAAATCCGTAATCGAGCAAGGCCCACGGCGCATGCTCGCGCGATGAGCCGCAGCCGAAGTTCTCGCGCGCCAGCAAAATCTGCGCACCCTGGTAGCGCGGCTGGTTGAGCACGAAGTCGGCGTTCAGCGGACGCTTCGAGTTATCGACGCCCGGCTGTCCTTCATCGCGATAGCGCCACGCGTCGAACAGGTTCACGCCGAAGCCGGTGCGCTTGATCGATTTCAGAAACTGCTTCGGGATGATGGCGTCCGTGTCGACATTGGCGCGATCCATCGGTGCGACCAGGCCGTTCAAGCGAGTAAATTTTTCCATCGGCGACTCGTATGCATTGATGCGCCGGCATCAGCGCGGCGCTTGGCGTTGTAGATAAAGCGGGCACCACGTGCTCCGCTAAAGTAATCAGAACGTGCGTACGTCCACGAAGTGTCCCGCGATCGCAGCGGCAGCCGCCATCGCGGGGCTCACCAGATGTGTGCGTCCGCCCGCGCCTTGCCGTCCTTCGAAGTTGCGGTTCGACGTCGACGCGCACCGTTCGCCCGCTTCCAGCCGATCGTCGTTCATCGCCAGGCACATCGAGCAGCCCGGCTCGCGCCATTCGAAGCCGGCCTGGGTAAACAGCTTGTCCAGGCCTTCCGCTTCCGCCTGGCGCTTCACCGGGCCGGAACCGGGAACCACCATCGCGACTTTGATGCTCGACGCGACTTTGCGTCCCTTGATTACTTCCGCTGCGGCGCGCAGATCTTCGATGCGTGAGTTGGTACAGGAGCCGATGAAGACTTTGTCCAGCTTGATCGACGCGATCGGCGTATTCGGTTGCAGACCCATGTACGCCAGTGCACGCTCGATCGAATCGCGATGCGTGTGATCCGCGATGCGCGCCGGATCGGGTGTGTTGCCATCGATGGTATCGACCATTTCCGGCGACGTGCCCCACGTTACCTGCGGTTTGATCGTCGCAGCGTCGAGCCGCACGATTTTTTCGAAGTGCGCTCCGGCATCGCTGGTCAATTTGCGCCAATGGGCAACCGCGTGATCCCATGCATCGCCGGTCGGCGCGAACGGCCGCCCGCGCAAGTAGTCGATCGTCTTGTCATCCACCGCGACCATGCCGGCGCGCGCGCCGGCCTCGATCGCCATGTTGCACAAGGTCATGCGTCCTTCCATGCTCAGTGCGCGGATCGCACTGCCGGCAAATTCGATCGCATGACCGGTGCCGCCCGCGGTGCCGATCTCGCCGATCACGGCCAGCGCAATGTCTTTTGCAGTGACTCCGCGCGGCAGCTCGCCGTTGACTTCGACCAGCATCGTCTTGGCTTTACGCTGTACCAGACACTGCGTCGCGAGCACGTGCTCGACTTCCGAAGTCCCGATGCCCCAGGCCAGACAGGCGAACGCGCCATGCGTGCTCGTGTGGGAATCGCCGCACACGACCGTCATGCCCGGCAGAGTCGCGCCCTGCTCCGGACCGATGACGTGGACGATCCCCTGCTGATCGTGCAGAAATGGGAAGTAGACCTTGGCGCCGTACTCGCGGATGTTGGCGTCGAGCGTTTCCACCTGGGTGCGCGAGATCGGGTCGCGAATGCCCTCGTGCCAGTTCTTGGTCGGCGTGTTGTGATCCGCGGTCGCGACGATCGAACCGACTCGCCACGGTTTGCGGCCGTGCAGCTTCAGACCTTCGTAGGCCTGCGGGCTGGTGACCTCGTGCACGAGATGGCGATCGATATAGAGCAGCGACGTGCCGTCCTCTTCATCGCGGACGACGTGATCGCGCCAGAGCTTGTCGTAGAGTGTTTGCGGTGGCATACGATTTCCCGAAGTAGCCGAGAATTATGGCATAGCGCCCGCGGGTGCTGTAAGTAGCGCGCCTTCAGGCGTGCGCCTGCGCCGGCATCGCCAGGCGCAACCGGCCCGCGACGAGGAACAGCGCGATCAGCGCGACGCCCGCCGCAAAGCTGAACGTCAGCTTCGGTCCGGCGTGCTCCCACAGCCAGCCGCTGGCGAGGCCGCCGACCACACCGCCCGCGCCGAAGCCGATGCTCGTATACAGCGCTTGGCCACGCGCCTGCGTTCGTCCGCGAAAGAAATGATGGATCGCCGCCAGCGCTGCTGCGTGATGCGCGCCGAACGTGGCCGCGTGCAGAATCTGGGCAAATGCCATCAGCGATAGATTTTCCGGCAGCCAGCCGATGATCAGAAACCGTACGACCGCGCAGCCGAGGCTGAAGCTGATGATCGACGCCACCGAGAAGCGTTTGATCATGCGCGGCATCAGCAGAAACACGAAGACTTCCGCCGCGACGCTGAGCGCCCACAGCCGGCCGACCCAGCTCTTGCTGTAGCCGTTCTCGACCAGATGAATCGAATAGAAGGTGTTGTACGGACCGTGCGCCATCGCCATCAGAAAGCACGCGGCGAACAGCGCGATGACCTCCGGCCGGCGCATCGTCTCGCCGAGCGGCAAATGATCCTCGTGATGCGCGGGCGCGCTGTCGACCGGCAGCGCCCACGCGGCGACCGCATTCAACGAGAACAGCGCGAGCAGCAGAACCGGCAGAAACAAAATGCCGGTGGAGTCCAGCACGTGTCCCAGAATGACCACCGAGATCACGAAACTCACCGATCCCCACACGCGGATACGCCCGTAGTCGCCGAGACGTCCGGCGAGATGGCCCATCGTGGTCGCTTCCACCAAAGGCAGCGCGGCACACCAGAATACGTTCAGCACCACGATGACGATGAACAGCCACGCATAGGTCGTAGCGATCAGCAGACCGGCGCAGGCAAGCGCCGCGGCCGCGGTCGTCATGCGCACCAGCGGCCGGCGCTTGCCCTGATGATCGGCGATCCAGGCCCACGCCGGTGGCGCGACCACGCGGGCGAGCGGCATCAGCGCGAGCAACGTGGCGATTTCGACGCCGCTGAATCCGAGCTTGCGCAGATACAGGCTGAAGTACGGCGCGACGCCGCCCAGCATCAGGAAATAGACGAAGTAGAAACTGCCGAGCCGGAAATGGAGCTGACGCTGATTCATCGATCAGCCATGCTGCGCGACGGCTTACGATCGACAATGTTTGCAAGCAGGCGCACCCGGGATGTAGAGAGTACGGCCACCTTACGCCTCGTCCGGCAGCGGATTCTCCACGGCCGAGGCATTGCGCAGTTGTTCGATGAGCTCGGTGGGCGCTTGCGCAGCGATGCGTGGCGTACCTGATTGCACGTCCGCGTTTTGCGCGCGGTGCCGCAGCGCGTGGTCCATCAGCACCAGCGCCAGCATTGCCTCTGCGATTGGTGTCGCGCGGATGCCGACACACGGATCGTGACGGCCGTGCGTGGCGACCACCACCGGTTCGCCTTGCTTGTCTACCGACCGGCGCGGCAAGCGAATGCTCGATGTCGGTTTGATCGCGATGTTCACCACGACGTCCTGACCGGTCGAGATGCCGCCGAGAATGCCACCGGCGTTATTCGACAAAAAACCCTCCGGCGTCATCTCGTCGCTGTGCTGCGTGCCGGTTTGCGCGACGCTTGCGAAACCGGCGCCGATCTCGACGCCTTTCACCGCATTGATGCTCATCATTGCCTGCGCGATGTCGCCGTCGAGCTTGCCGTATACCGGCTCGCCCCAGCCGGGCGGCACGTTGTGCGCAACTGCCGTCACCTTCGCGCCGACCGAATCGCCGGACTTGCGCAGCGCGTCCATGAAGCGCTCGAGCTGCGCCACGATATCGGGATCGGCGGAAAAAAACGGATTGTCGTCGACGCAATCCCAGGTCTTGAACGGCATCGTCACCGGACCGAGCTGCGATAGATAGCCGCGCACGACCACGCCGTGATTCTCGCGCAGCCATTTCTTCGCGACGGCACCGGCGGCCACGCGCACCGCGGTCTCGCGCGCCGATTGACGGCCGCCGCCGCGATAATCGCGAATGCCGTACTTCTGCCAATACGTATAGTCGGCGTGACCGGGGCGGAAGCTATCCTGGATGCTGCTGTAATCCTTGCTGCGCGCATCGACATTGCGAATCAGCAGTGCGATCGGCGTGCCGGTGGTGTGGCCTTCGAACACACCGGACAGAATTTCTACGCGGTCGGTTTCCTGCCGCTGCGTCACGTGGCGCGACGTGCCAGGCCGGCGGCGATCGAGATCGATTTGAATGTCCTGCTCGGTGAGCGCCATTCCGGGCGGACAGCCGTCGACGACGCAGCCGATCGCCGGTCCATGACTTTCCCCGAAAGAGGTGACGCAGAATAAGGTGCCGAACGTATTACCGGACATGTGAATCGACGCGAGCAGCGACGCAGCGCTAAAGGTATGAAACGAACCGGAAGCGATCGAGTTTAGCACAGGCAAAGCAGCCCTCTGCCGCGCACCTAGAATGGCTATCGGAGCACGTGCCGATGTACTCGAATGGTTAGAGTTGCATCAAGGTTCAGTCCGGCGATCGAGTCCGGTAAACTGCGCGCATGCGCCAATATCTCGATCTCATGCAGCAGATTCTCGACACCGGCGTGCGCAAAGGCGATCGCACAGGGACGGGAACGCTCAGCATCTTCGGCCCGCAGCTTCGCTTCGATTTGTCTGCAGGGTTTCCGCTGGTCACCACCAAGAAGCTGCACCTCAAATCCATCGTCTATGAGCTGCTCTGGTTTCTGAATGGCGACACCAACGTGCGCTATCTGCAGGAGCACGGCGTCTCGATCTGGGACGAGTGGGCAGATGCGAACGGCGACCTGGGTCCGGTGTACGGCCACCAGTGGCGCTCGTGGCCGACGCCGGATGGCGGTTACGTCGATCAGTTGCGCCAGGTCGTCGACGAAATCAAGCGCAACCCGGATTCGCGCCGGCTGCTGGTCTCGGCGTGGAACGTCGCCGACATTCCGAAGATGAAGCTCGCGCCTTGTCACGCGCTGTTTCAGTTCTACGTCGCAAACGGCAAGCTGTCTTGTCAGCTCTATCAGCGCAGCGCTGATTTTTTCCTCGGCGTGCCGTTTAACGTCGCCTCCTACGCGCTGCTCACTTTGATGGTCGCGCAGGTGTGCGATCTCGCGCCCGGCGAGTTCGTACATACATTCGGCGACACGCATCTGTATCTGAATCATCTCGACCAGGCGCGCGAACAATTGCAGCGCCAGCCGCGGCCACTCCCGCGCATGCGACTCAATCCGGAAGTGCGCGATCTGTTCGCGTTTCGCTACGAAGACTTCGTGCTGGAAGGCTACGAGCCGTATCCCGCGATCAAAGCGCCGATCGCGGTTTAGCGAGATACGTCCGGCGTCAGCGTATGACAACTCGTTCGTCCTTGTCCGCGGTCATCGCAATCGATCGCAACCGCGTGATCGGCCATCAGGGCAAGCTGCCGTGGCACCTGCCCGCCGATCTCAAGCGCTTCAAAGCGCTGACCATGGGCCATCACATCATCATGGGACGCAAGACGTGGGAATCGATCGGCAAACCTTTACCGGGCCGGACCAGCGTGGTGATTTCGCGCGATCCGAATTACAGCGCGGCCGGTGCGATCGTAGTGGAATCGCTTGCGCAAGCCCGCGAGGTTGCGAGCAGCGACGCTGAAGCGTTCGTCATCGGCGGGGCGGAGATTTTTCGCGAAGCGCTGCCTCAACTCGATCGGCTCTATCTCACTCGCATCGATGCGGAATATTCAGGCGATGTGTTCTTGCCGGTGTTCGAGGACGACGGCTGGGAGCTCGTCTCGGAAGAATCCCACGCTGCGGCGGATGGCCGTCCGCCGTGGACCTTCAACGTCTACCGGCGCGCGCAGCGATAGCGATTCTGGTGAACGCCGGCGCGTGCGTCGGTTGCGGAAATCACGGGCAGCGGGTTGGGAATGCGGTTCCAATCATTCGCGCGAGCCATCGGTATCGTGACCCACCGGTCGACGGCGCCTGCCGCGCCTCAGAAGTCCTTGCGCAATGTCACGAACACCTGCGTGCGATCGTATTGGTCGATCGCGATGTTGGAATCGTTCTTGAGGTAGGTGATCTGCGGCGAGAGCTTCCAGTCGTTGGCGAAAACATAGGTCACGCCGAGCCCCGCGCTGTACTGCTTATCGTCGCGCTCGCGGAGGAAAAACGGATCGACGCCGCGATACTTGCGCCATTCTGCAGCGAGCGAGAAAAACGCCAACCATTGCTCGGCGAGCACCTTCTGCCCGCCGACACGCAATCCGAGCGGTCGGTGGCCGAGATAGTCGAACGTCTCGTCTTTGCTCGCTTCCAGGCCGCCGTAGGCACCGACGTAGACGATCGGATCGCCGCGGCGGAACGCGTGCGCGTAGCCGACACCGACGACGTAGCGATTCGCGTCGCGCATGGTCTGCTGCGGATACGAGAGCGAGGCGTATTGCACGAAAGCGGTCAGCTGGTTGCGCGCGTTGAAATCGTGGGACCACTGCACCGTCCCGCCGACGGCGTCGCGATATTCGGAGGTGTAGACCGGATCGTCGACGAAGAACATGTTGCCCTGGGCGACCGCGCTGATCGTGTCGCGACCGACTTTCCAGGCGGCGCCGAAGTAGCCGTCGAGATACCCGGTGCCGAAATTGTCTTGCACGAAGTTGTAGCGCTTGTACGCCGACAGACCGCCGAGCAAGCTCCAGTTCGGCGAGATCGGATTCGTGATGGCGATGCCGCCGGCCGCCGAAAAGAATGCGTCGTGTTTCTCGATTGCGACCGGCGCGAGCGTGAAGATGGCATTGAAGGCGGGAACGGCGATCTGGTCGACCTGGGTTGCGCTGTTGACGTTGCTGTCCCAGCCCAGCGCGAACTCGAGGAAGAAGCGCGCTTTGAACTTTTCGGTGTCGCCGACGCGGTCGATCGCGTCGAGGTAGCGGTCGATGGTCTGCCGC
>JBBRGM010000041.1:0-16694 GCA_038240725.1 Burkholderiales bacterium
CGGATCGCGGTGACCATAGCGGGCACGTCCAGACCCGCCTTTGCCGAGCCGCACAACACCAGCTCAGGCCGAGCCGCGAGGGCGAGCCGCAGACCGGCGACGGCGTTTTCCGCCGTGAACACTTCGTGCCCCGCGGCTTCCAGATGGAGGCGTAGAAAGTCTTTGGACGGCGCCTCGTTGTCGACGACTAAAATACGCGACATGCGCTCTCTTTATAAAATGGGTTCGGATTAAGGGTCATGCAATGCGCTTGGGCCGCCGTGTAACTCGCGGGCTAACGGAGTGCTGCAATACTGCCAAAACCAACGCGTGACAATAGGGTAAAAACGCTTCCGAGTCGATCTATGTGGCACCGAAATGCGTGCAAATGTCCGCAAGTTTCGAACGCCGACCGCAGCTCCCGTCAGTTCCGAATTCGCGTTTATTTGATACCCTCTTAGTTTTTCGAAAACGAGCTTTTACAAGAGGCGCTCATGGCTGAAAGAAACGACCGACTGCCGGAAGCCGCGATGGACCCAACCAGTCTTTATCGTGAAGAGATCATCACCGACCGCAGAGTGGGCACCATCCGTGTGCTCATTCCGATCACCGCCGATGGCGACGCCGATGCTGCCCGCCCGAAGGTGTATGTCGGCGAGGCGCAGATCCAGACCAACATGGGCGCGCTGCCGTTGAGCTTCGAGCTGGCTGCCGCGTCGCTGAGCGAAGCCGTTACGCAATATCCGATCGCGGCACGGGAAGCGGTAGAAGGAGCAGTGCGAGAGATGGAAGAAATGCGCAGACAAGCGGCCTCCTCCATCGTCATTCCGCGGGGCGGCGCGCCAGGGTTGCCCGGTGGTCTACCGGGAGGCGGCAAGATTCAGATCCCGTGAGCGTTATCGATCGACGACAACTGCCCGCCCGGAGGCGTGTCGCAGCGAATGGCCGCACCGCGACCGCATTGAATATCGCGACCGCCTTGAGTAAAGACCAGCCAGCGTGACGCAGCACACGGCTCACAGCCGCGCGCGGCGCGCCATGCTCGCGTCGTTGTTACTCGGCGCCGGCGCGCTGTCGACCAGTGCGCCGCGCGCGCTTGCTGCGCCAGATGAGCGTACGTTGAGGTTCTTTCATACGCACACGCGCGAAGCGCTCACCGTCACCTACTTCGCCGATGGCAAATTCATCGGCGATGCGCTCCTCGACATCGATTACCTGCTGCGCGACTTTCGCACCGGCGATGTTTGCCAGATGGATGCGATGCTGCTACATACGCTGCATGACTTGAATCAGACGATGGGCGCCAACGCTACCTTCGAAGTCATTTCGGCGTATCGCTCGCCCGCGACGAATTCTTCGCTGCAGGGCCGCACAGAGGGCGTTGCGACGAATAGCATGCATCTGCAGGGCCGCGCGATCGATGTGCGGATCCCCGGCTGCGACACGGCTATATTGCGCGACGCCGCCATCGCTCTACAGCGTGGCGGCGTCGGCTACTATCCGGCTTCCGATTTCATCCATCTCGATACTGGGAAAGTGCGTACCTGGTAGGTGCGCAGGTTCCTTGCGCGGGCTGCTGGGATACTAGCTGCCCGGGCCAGTCTCAGCGGCGTAAGGCTGACGTCGACGGCGCAACCGCGGTAGGCGCTACGACGGCTGGCGGCGACGACGTGGCGCTCGTCACCGGCGCGTTTTGTCGGATGACTGCAGCGCCGCCATGAATCGCTTCGGCACGCAATTCGGTGTCGACTTCCTGCGCGCAGTCGGTGCCGTGGTTGCGCTCGCAGTCTTCGATACGTTGCGTGCGTTCTTCAGTCCATGCGCGCGACCGTTCGCTCACCGCTTTATTCACCGCAGTCTGCTGCAACTCGGCCTGGCCGGACACATAGCGATCGTTCGCGCAAGAAGCTTCGTTGCCGGTCACGCACCCGCCCGAGCGGCGGTCCGCGCGCGCTACTTCGACTGCCATGCGGTCCGATGAAATCGTGCTGATGTTTTCCTGCACGCGTGTCCAATGCACGCCTTTCGGCGCGGCGTCCGAATAATGCGTGCCGCCTTGCTCGTCCACCCATTTGAAAAGGTCTGCCGCGTGTGCGACACCCGCGCCCAGCATCAGGACGCAAAGCAGCGGCATTGAGGTACGAATCGAGATCATGATCAGGGCTCCTTATTCTGCAAGTTTCTTCTATTTCCACCCAGCTCTTATGGCCGGACGGCTGGTCTGAGCTACGCCACAACAAACGCGATCGTCTGTTAAGACAGACCGCGGTACGCGCGCCGCGTTCCGCAAAATGAACGCTCGCAACCGGTACAGGTGAAGAAAGAGTATGGCCGTCAGTGCTGTCCTACGCAGGATGCATACGGGGTGCATGGCGGCCCGGCAGCGCATCGCACGCCATCCGCATCCGTGCGCCAGGCGCGTCGGCATCACCGCTCCGCAGGCCACTCGCGCCAACCCTTCAGCAACGGAAAATATAAGCCTAAACGAATCGGCCGTTTCTCACTGCGCGATAACAGTCGGGCGTAGCGCTCGAGCTGACTGCGATAGCGTTCGCGCTCACTGTCGAGAAACGTGTCAACGTCGCCGCCCTCGTGCATCCCGGTTTTATAGTCGACGATCCAGCGCACGCCGTCGTCGTCGACGAAAGTGCGATCGAACACGACATTCACGAACGCGCCGTCGAGCTCGCCGGCCAGCCGATACTCCGAGTTCGCATCGAGGCGACTCGCGCTCAGCATCCAGCGTGCTCGCGCATCATCGCGCACACCGCTCAACGCCAATTGCACGCGCTGATGCGCGGCATCCAGCTCACTGGCGGGCACGCCTTCCTGCTTCAACGCGTTGCGCAACACCGGATCGATACGCGTCATGTGCTCCGCGTCCCACGCCTCGACACCGACATGGGCCATACGCTGCAAAAACAAATGCACGACGGTACCGACGTGACGTGCGCTCTCGCCGACCCAGGAAAATTCGACGACTGCCTCACGCGTGTTCTCCTCTTGCTGCAGTTGTTGCCAAGCGACCGGCGGCGGTGGCGACGGCGCAGTCCACGATAACGGTACGCGACGCAACGGGTAGCGCATCGGATCGTTCGCAAGCACGGCCTGGGCGGTCGCGTTGAGCGCGCCGGCAGCCACCGCACGCTGTACGTCCGCCTCTACCACCGGCCACAACTTGCCCAGCAACGCGCCCTTCGTCGGCACGTCGGCGCGGACCTCGCCATCCGCCCCTGCTATCGCTTTCGGTTGCGCCATCAAATGCAGACGCTTCACCGCACGTGTCGCGGCCACGTAAAGAACGCGGCCGTCCTCGTGCTCCTGACGCTCGTTCGACAGCCGCGCGATGGCGGCATAAATCGCATCGTCGGCGCCGCCGCTTGCCGTCATCGCGCCGAGCAGCAGATCGCTGCCGCCGTCCGCGCGGGGCCGCTCGATCCAGCGCAGCAGCTGGGTATCGTCCGCGCCGGTGGCGGCGCTCAATCCCGGCAAAATTACGGTATCGAATTCCAGACCTTTCGCCTTGTGAATCGTCATCAGCTGCAGCGTCTCGGGCGCCTGCAGATCGGCGACCGCGTAGAGCTTGTCGAGCTCGTCTTCCAGCGCCTGCAAGTCTTCCAGATCGCCGCCTTGTGCCAGTGCTTCGAGCAAATCCAGATAGACCTGCACGTCTTCCAGGTCAGTCTGTTCCTGCACGCAGGCCGGTCCACCGAGATTGATCCACGCACTCTCGACACGGATCCGCAGATCGTCGCGCCCACGGCGCTGGCGAGCCGGCGAGATCGCTTCCAGCAGACGGCGCAAACGCGCTTGTCCATCGCTGCTCAGCGTCGCAACGACGTCGGCATCGGTCATGCGAACCCACAGTATTCCGTCGCGCTGGTCGCTGACCAGCCGCTCGAGATCAGTCAGCGTAAGTCCGCACCACGGTGCGCGTAACACCGATAACCACGCAACGCGATCTGCGGGATGCAGCAACGCGCGGGTCAGCGCGTGCACGTCCTGCACCGCAGGACGATGCGCCAAAACTTCTATCTCGATCGCACGAAATCGCAAGCCCGCCCGTTTCAGCGCAGGAACGATATCGTGCAAATGCGCCCGGCTGCGCACCAGGATAGCGATGCGCTGATCGCTCTGCTCAGCCAGCGCACCGCGCACCAGCTCGATCACACGCCCGGCTTCCGCCAGGCGGCTACCCAGCACATGGATCTGTACAGCGTCGCCCGCAAGCCTTGGCTTGGTCGGCAGCGACGCCGAGTACGGTATCGCGCCGGTGGCGATATCTTCGTGCCTCGGCAGCACCGCGCTGAATACGCGATTTACCCAGTCGACGATGCCTGCTTGGGAGCGGAAATTGCGCGTGAGCGTCAGCGATTCGAGCGCGACAGCGCCGATGCCGTCGTTGCGCGCGCGCAGAAACAACGCCACCTCTGCTTCGCGAAAACGGTAGATCGACTGCATCGGATCGCCGACTACGAACAACGTGCGGCCATCGCCCGGCTGCCAGCCTAACGTCAAGCGCCGCACGAGCTCGTACTGGCTCAGTGAGGTGTCTTGAAATTCATCGACGAGCAGGTGACGTATCCGGTAGTCGAGTATCAACGCGAGATCGGTTGGGGCTTCGGGCTCGCCCAGTGCGCGATTGGCGCCGATCAGCAGCTGCGGGAAATCGACGACGCCGCGAACGCGAAAGATGACTTCGAGTTGCGCGAGAGCCAGGCGCAGCATCGGCGACAGCGCTGCGATCAGTCGCCACTGCTCGTCTTTGTAGTACGGCGGGGGTAGACGTCGCACTTCGATCAGAGCCGCGATCAGTCCCGGCGTTTGTGCAACTCTTACCAGCAGCGCCTGCATGCAATCCTTGGCGTGCTGGCGGCGCGCTCGCACGTCTGCGCTGATCCCGGATTCGCTTGGCGGCAGGAAGCCCTGCTTCACACCGGCTTGTTTTCGAACCTGCGGTTTCGGCTCACTGGTCAGCAGAAACTGCGCGATGCTGCACCAGGCGGCAAGCTGCGACGGACGCGCCTCCGGCAAGCGGCGCGACTCGGCGATCTCGCGAAATGCCGGTGCCGATCCGGTCGCGTGCAGTTCCGGCGCCGCATTCGCGATGCACATCAGAAGCTCGGGCGTGACGTCGTCTGCGAATGCGTCACGCACGCGTTGCAATCGATCACGCACGAGATTCGCCAACGCTTCGGTCAGCGCTGCACGGTCGAAACGCTGCTGATGGCGCAACCATTGATCGCGGCGCGCGAGCAATCCGGCGAGGAGTTGTTCGGCACGCGCGGTGTCGTTGTTCAGATGCATCAACAACGCCGCAACTTCGTCGGACCATTGCGGGTCCTCCAGTTGCGCAAGGGTCTCGCGCGCCGCTTCGCGGTACAAATCGGTCGCGTCGTCCTGCGGTTCGGGCACCGGACCGAGACCGGACAACAGTGGCATCTGGCTGGTGAGCGAGCGGCTGAGCGAATCGATGGTGCGAATCCGCATCCGGCCGGGGTTGTCCGCCAACCCCCAGGCGCGCTGCGCGTCGCGCCGCAACGCGTCGGCGGCGAGCTGCTGCGTTATCCGCTCATGCTCGCTGTGCGGGGCAACGCCGGTGCGCGATGCCGTCAACGCATCGACGATGCGATTGCGCATTTCTCCCGCCGCCTTGCGGGTAAACGTGATCGCAACGACTTCCTCGGGCGCGTCGACTCGCGCGAGCAAGGCGAGAAAGCGCTGGATCAAAAGCTCGGTCTTTCCCGAGCCGGCCGGCGCTTGAATGATGAACGAGCCATCGGTATCGAGCGCGCGAACGCGCGCCGCGCGATCGGCTCGATCTGCAATCTCACTCATTCGGGGTACCGTCCGCCGGCGTATAGTCCGCCCGCGTCGGAGAACCACGGTCTACGACTTCGCTTACGCGACAGAGCGTCGCAAGCTCGCAGAAATCGCAGGTCTTGGAAGGGTATTTCGGGTCGACCGCAGCGAGCCCTGAGCGAAACCCGGTGGCGAGTTGCTCGAGCGTCGTCCGATAATCCGCGAGTAAAACAGCCCAGTCGGAATGCCGCGGCGCGTAATGTTTGTGCGGCAGCTCGTGCAGACCGCGCGCAATTCCAGGTTGCGCTGCAAGTCCCGCATAATACGACTCGCCGCGACAAACGCGCGCAAACGCGAGCGCCAGCGGCGAGACTTCCCTTGTGGTTGAATAGAGTGGAAGCTGCGGCTCATCCGGACGCTGGCTACTCCACATACCGGGCGAGGCGGGGCCGGTCTTGTAATCGATCAGGACCTCACCGCCGCCAGCCAATCGGTCGACTCTGTCCAATCTGAGATTGAGCGTAAGGCCGCCAACGTCGACGGTGCGCTCGTCTTCGCATGCAATCACTTCGAATTCGCCACGTTGCCGCTCGAGCTCCAGCCATTCCAGCAGCAATGCCGTGAGGCGCTCGCGCTCCAGCGCGAGAAAACGGCTCTGGAATGTCGAGGTGCGGTTTCGACGCATCTTGGCGATCGCGCGATCCACGCAATCTTCGATGAGCTGGTTGAGCGCATCGGGTTCGGCGCCGACCAGGCTCGCTTGCGTGCGCAATTCCGTCCACAGGTTGGCGAGTGCACCATGCAGCAACACGCCGCGATCGCGCGGATCAAGACCTTGGTGAGGATGCTCGAGAGAACGAGCGCCGAGGCGATGCACGGCGAATGCGCGAAACGGACATGCTGCTTGATCCTGCAACAGCCGCGCGCCGCCGAAAAACGCGACGCCCTCGGCGAGCGCAGACCCATTCCAGTCCGCCACACTGTCCAGCGCTGACGAACGCCGCATCACTTCTCGGAAATCTAATATGACTTGCGCGTCGGTGCTTGCCGAATCTTCCAGCGGCATGCCGGCCAGCAGCGGACTCGCGGCGAAAATGCGATCGCCCTCGGCGCAGTGATAGCTGAACACCGTGCGCTTCGCGGCGCGGCGCCAACCGCTTTGCAGTCGTCGCGCGAATGCAAGCTCCCATCCGGCGGAGGCGCGCGGCAGATCGCGTGCGCGCTGCAAGTCGATCGGCAGCAGCGGATTGGGTTGCGCGATGCGCGGCCAGACTTCATCGGTCAATCCCAGCACCAGGATCGCATCGAACTCGATATGCGCGGACTCGAGCGCGCCGAGCACCTGTATCGGCACGTCCGGCGTTTCCGGCTGAAACACCTGGTCGGCGGCCAAGCCGCGAAGCGTCTCGACCACGGCGCGCAGCGAAAGCGCAGGACTCACGATCTCGAGCCGCGAAAGACTCGCCATCAGCTCTTTCCACTTGGAGAACGTCTGGTATTCCCGGCTGTCGAGCTCGCGTTCGCCCGGCCACTGCGCCGCCGCCAGCAGCGCTTGCAATGCCGGGCCCCAGAAGCTGATCGGCCGCGGCCCAGGCGGCAAGCTGCGCACGCGGTTTCGCAACGTGCTCAGACGATCTGCCAGCAGGCCGCACGTATAGAAGTGGCCCTCGGTGCCGGCATGCGAAATGAGCGCGTCCAATGTGAGATGCGGGTCGCCCTGCCTGCGCAAACGCGCGTCGAGCAGCGCGCGCGAGCTGCGTTCGCTGTCGGCGCCGCCGATAAACGGCGAGCGCAACAGCACGCTCGCGCGGATCAGACTCAACGAACCGCAGGCGAGCTCGAGGACGAGGAGCGCTGCGTGCACGAGCGGCCAATCGGCAAGCGGTGCCCCCAGCGACATATTCCACGGCCGCGTCGTCGCCCGCTCCGGATGCAGCAGCGCAGCCGGCACGAGTACTTCATCGAAAATGCGCGCGATCGCGGAGCGCAGGCGCGTGAGCTCAGGCACGACGACACCGATGCGGCTGTGCGGGTTTGCCGCCAGCTCGGTGCGCGCCCAGTGTGCCGCCGCACGAATCTCTTCCAGCACGCCGGCGTGCCTGCGCGCGATGGCAGTCGCGGGTGCTTCGCCATCCAGCGGTGCGTCGCTCGACGTCTCGATCTGCACTGCGACGCCTCGTTGCGCAATGTCATCCAGCAACGCATGCTGCTGCGGCGTCAGTCGATCGAAACCGAAAATCACGAGACCAGCCGGCAGCGCGATCGCACCCTGCCGTACGAGATCCGCCACGACGTCCGCGAGGCGCGCATTGTCGACGAGACGTTCGAGCGTACAGAACTTGTCGAATTCTTTTGCCCAGGCAACGAATGCATGCGCTTCCGGCGCAAGCGGCAGCGACTGCAGTGCGGGCCACAGCATAAATCCGTGTGTCAACGCCCACGCTTGCTCGGCGGTGTACGCCGTGCTGTCGATTTGCAGCAGGCCATCGGCCTCGGGTGCATCGGCAACGATCCGCTGCCAAAGCATGCGGCTTTGCGCAGCGTCGATCAGTAAACGCTCGGCCGCACCGGCGACGAAAGCATCCCGGTAGCCGCGCTCGAGCCAGGCGTTCCACGGGATAACATCGGGTGCGCGCCACGCCGTGTGACCAGCGTCGCGCGCGCGCACGTCGTAGGCGCGGCGCACTGCCGCCGCGAGTCTTCGGTTGGGCGCTACAACGGTTGCGCCCGATTCGAGGCGCGCGATCAGATGAGCGTACATCTACCGCGCGCCGTCAATGCTCGATCTTGTCGCTCACTTCTCGAGCAGATGCGCCTTGGCTTTTTCTTTCGCCCATTCATCTGCGTCGGCCGGCGCATCGATCTTCTCGGTAATGGTCGGCCAGACTTTCGCTAGCTCCGCGTTGATGGCGATAAACGGTCGCTGGTCGACTGGAACGTCGTCCTCGGCAAAGATCGCTTCGACCGGACACTCTGCAACGCACAAGGTGCAATCGATGCATTCCTCCGGATCGATGATCAACATGTTCGGTCCGACGCGAAAGCAATCCACCGGACAGACGTCGACGCAGTCGGTGTACTTGCACTTGATGCAGGATTCGGTGACAACGTAGGTCATGCGCATTCCTCTTGAATCGTTCTACATATGCCGCAGGTAAGGGAGGCCGTGTCGGCGAGATCTGCAGTTATGTGCGTCGGGTCGGGGGGCGGTTTCAGGTATGTCCTCACCGCTCGCTGCTGAAGTTCGTGACCTCGAGATCGTTTCTCCGCCGGGGCTTTATGCCGCCTGGGAGTACCCGCTAAAAACAAGCTGAAAGTTTAGCAGAAAGCCTCAGTGGGCTTGCCCATGGCAGCCGCCTCGTGCAGTCGCCTGCGTCCCCACGCGTAGGACAACGCCCGCTTCCACGGGCAGTTGATTTTGGTTTAGGATGGATAATGTCTACTGCCGAATTGCGCATCTTCTCGCGCTCGAGCCTCAGCCGGTCGCACTCGAGTCTTAACCGGCGATGCCTACAGCGCGCCTAAATCCATCCGTCACTCACAAGAAGAAAACTCTCCATGAGCGAACATATCCATTACGTCACCGACGACACCTTCGACCCCGAGGTCTTGCAATCCTCGGTTCCTGTGCTGGTCGATTATTGGGCGGAATGGTGCGGCCCGTGCAAGACGATCGCCCCGATTCTCGACGAGGTAGCGGTGGAATACGCGGGCCGGTTGAAAGTGGCCAAGCTCAACATCGATGAGAATCAAGCGACCCCGCCGAAATTCAATATTCGCGGAATTCCCACGCTGATGATTTTCAAGAACGGTAACGTCGAAGCCACTAAGGTCGGCGCCGTGTCGAAATCGCAGCTCACCGCATTCATTGACAGTTCTATCTAAAGTCTTTAACCTCATTTGCCGATATCGATCGGCAAACGGAGGCGCTACCCGGCTCCAGCTCTAGCAGTCGCGGCACTCGAAACTGAGCGGCCAATGCGGCGGCGAGGGGCAACGGTGCCAGATTCAGCGCCACCAGATTTGCAGGGCCACGAGGGTCCGCAGCGCCACGAGCCGTTGCGGTACCGAGCCCGGGTGTACTAATCCAGGGCATACAAGCCGCACGAGCCCACGTCACTTAACCGGTAACTTCAGCGCGGGTCTGATAACTTCAGCGGACCCTGGTAGCTTTAGTGATCTGAGCGCCGCCCGAACCTAGCCAGAGTAATAGGCTCTAGCCGGAGTACTAGGCGCTGGTCAGATTAGCAGGCTCGTTTTTTTCCAGTCGTTCCTTCCCCTTTTCCGTAGTCCTAGTTGCCAACCCCTCCCCTATGCACCTTTCCGATCTGAAGAACCTCCACGTAACCGAGCTCGTGGAGATGGCGAACACCAATGAGCTCGAAAACGCGAATCGCATGCGCAAGCAGGACCTTATTTTTGCGCTCCTGAAAAATCAGGCGAAGAAAGGCGAGAGCATCTTCGGTGAGGGTACCCTCGAGGTGCTGCCCGACGGGTTTGGGTTTCTGCGGTCACCTGACACGTCGTATCTCGCGGGGCCCGACGACATTTACGTAAGCCCATCGCAGATCAGACGGTTCAATCTGCACACGGGCGACTCGATCGAGGGCGAGATACGGACACCGAAGGATGGCGAGCGCTACTTCGCGCTGGTCAAAGTGGATAAGGTCAATTCCGAGCCACCGGAGAATGCCAAGAACAAGATCCTCTTCGAAAATCTGACCCCTCTGCACCCCACCAAGCCCCTCCATCTAGAACGCGAGATCAAATCCGAAGAGAACCTGACCGGTCGCATCATCGACATCATTGCGCCGATCGGTAAGGGCCAGCGCGGCCTGATCGTGTCGCCGCCGAAGGCCGGCAAGACGGTAATGCTGCAGCACATTGCGCACGCGATCACAGCGAATCATCCGGAAGTCATTTTGATCGTCCTGCTGATCGACGAGCGGCCGGAAGAAGTGACTGAAATGCAGCGCTCCGTGCGCGGCGAAGTGGTGTCATCCACGTTCGATGAACCCGCCACGCGCCACGTGCAAGTCGCCGAAATGGTGATGGAGAAAGCCAAGCGCCTGATCGAGCATAAGAAGGACGTCGTCATTCTGCTGGATTCGATCACCCGCCTGGCACGCGCTTACAACACAGTAGTGCCTGCCTCGGGCAAGGTGCTGACCGGCGGTGTCGATTCCAACGCGCTGCAGCGCCCAAAGCGTTTCTTCGGCGCAGCACGCAACATCGAAGAAGGCGGCTCGCTGACGATCCTCGCGACCGCGTTGATCGACACCGGCTCGCGCATGGACGACGTGATCTACGAAGAATTTAAAGGTACCGGCAATCTGGAAATCCATCTGGATCGCCGGATGGCCGAGAAGCGCACTTACCCGTCGATCAACGTCAATCGCTCCGGCACGCGGCGCGAAGAGCTGTTGATCAAGGCAGAGCTGCTGCAGAAGGTTTGGATCCTGCGCAAATTGCTGTATCCAATGGACGACCTGGAAGCGATGGAATTCTTGCTGGATAAGATCAAAGCAACGAAGAGCAATTCGGAGTTCTTCGATTCGATGCGGCGAGGCTAAGCGTCCCCGATCGAGAAGGTTGAGAAACCGCCAATCACCCCCATCTCGTCTACCCCTTCACGAGGCAGGTCGCAGATGCGGCGCCGGCTCCAGGCGCTGGCTTGAAAACTACCCGACCCGCGAGCATAATGCGCGGGTTTTGTGGGTGCGGTCGGAATCGCATCTCAATGATAAGGAACTCAAAATGAAGACTGAAATCCATCCGAGCTACAAAGAAATCAAGGTCGTATGCAGTTGTGGGAATACGTTCCAAACGCAATCGACCTTGGGCCGGGAGCTGCATGTCGAAGTGTGCTCTGCATGCCATCCGTTCTATACGGGCAAGCAGAAGGTCATGGATACCGCCGGCCGCATGGAGAAATTCCGCCAGCGCTATAGCAAGACCGGCGCGGCCAAGATCGCCGGAAACGAAGCTGGGATCGCCGCCAACGAACCCAGCTGATCGGGTTTCCACGCATGGCAAAGGCAGCTTCGGCTGCCTTTTTCGTTTCGAGCTCGCAGGTTTTTCGAAGAAACCCAAGCATGCGAACGGTGACTGCGCTCTGCCTCGTCCGCACGGTTTCTCGATCCGTTCGCCGGATTCGGGTCCTGGGTAGGCGGCATCAGGCAACCGCCATCCACACGCTCGAAGAGCAGAAGTTCGATGCCCACAGCCCACCTGCAGCTAAACTAGCGCCGTGGTTCGATCAATAATAAAAACGCTCGGCTCCCCCCTCGCTCCGCCCGCGGGCGTGGTTGCTTCTCGCCTGCAATGTGCAAAGCCGTCTACGCGCGAAAATCTTTGCGGTGGACTCAGTACTTCATCGGCCTAGCTGACACATGGCCACCACTCAGCAAACCGATCGCGCATCGCCCCTGAATTTTCTCGGCAGCCATCCGGTGGTGTTCACCGTTCTGCTCGGCGCTGCGTGGATTCTTCCCGGGTTGATCGGGCACGATCCCTGGAAGCCGGACGAGGCCTACAGCTTCGGGCTGGTCTATCACATCTTAAAGACCGGCGACTGGGTGATTCCCACCCTGGCGCAGGAACCGTTCATGGAAAAGCCGCCGCTTTTCTATATTACTGCGGCGCTATTCGCGAAGCTGTTCTCCGGTGTGCTTCCGCTGCACGACGCTGCACGCCTGGCGTCCGGCTTCTACGTCGCGATCAGCGCGCTTTGCATCGGACTGGCTGCGCGCGAGTTGCTCGGCACGGGCAAAGGTTGGGTGGCAGTCCTGGTGCTGCTGGGATCGGTAGGCTTCATCGAACGCTCGCATCAACTGATCACCGATATCTCGCAGTTCACCGGCTTCGCGATGGGGCTCTATGGCCTTGCGCTATCGTTGCGTCGCCCGCTGCTCGGCGGATTGCTGCTCGGTGCGGGTGTCGGCATCGGCTTTATGTCGAAGGGTCTGCTCACGCCTGGTTGTTTCGGCCTGCTATGTCTGTTGCTGCCGGCGGCGTTTCCCACATGGCGAAGCAAGGCTTACGTCGCGACACTCGCAGTCGCGCTCGTCGCTGTGCTGCCGTTTCTCGTCGTCTGGCCGTGGCTGCTATACCAACGCGCGCCCGCGCTGTTCAACGACTGGTTCTGGGTGAATAACGTCGGACGTTTTGCCGGCTCGAACCAACTTGGACCGAAGGCCGTCCCGGGCCAGTACTTCGGCATTCTCATCTGGTATGCGCTGCCGGCGTGGCCGCTTGCAGCGTGGAGCTTGTGGCGGCAGCGCCGCGATATTCGCAGCAGCCCGGCGCTGCATCTGCCGCTCGCGTTATTTGCCATCACCTTGGCCGTACTCTCGCTGTCGCGCGATGGCCGCGATTTATACGCGATGCCGATGCTAGCTCCGCTCGCCGTGCTTGCCGCCCCAGGCTTCTCGTCTTTGCGGCGCGGCGCATCCAACGCGATGCTGTGGTTCGCCGTCGCGTTTTTTGCGTTCTTCATGTTGGTCGGCTGGTTCTACTGGATTGCGCTGGATCTGCAGCAACCCGCACGGTTGCATGCTCATCTGATGCGCATGCAGCCCGGTTACGAGCCCGGCTGGCATTACTTGAAATTGCTTCTTGCGATCGCATACACCGCAGCGTGGGGATGGGTCGTCGCGCGGAGCGAGCGCCACCCTGAGCGGCCGATCGTTTTCTGGACGGCCGGCGCGACGATGGTGTGGGGCCTCCTGCTGATTCTGTTCGTGGAATACGTCGATACCGGCAAAACTTATCGCTCGATGATCAGATCGATCGAGACCAGCCTGCCAGAACACTACGACTGCGTATCGAGCTATAACCTCGGCGAGCCTCAACGCGCGTTACTCGATTATTTCGCGGGTATCGTCACCTATCGGGAATCGGAACCATCGCGCAAACGCGATTGTCATTACCTGCTCGTGCAGGGGTTTTCCAACTACATCTTCGTGCCCGACGAGCGCTGGCATAAGATCTGGCAGGGTGCGCGGCCCGGCGACAACAAAGAGCTGTTCCAACTCTACGAGCGCCCGTAGCTCAAGCGTACGTTTCGCCCGGAGCGCGGCATGTCTGCGTGCAGCAAGACTCATTTCGCAACCCATTTTTTCGCGTGCTACGCTCGATCGATCCAAACTGAGAACCCGCACGGTGAGCGATTCCCTGCAGAGATTCGTATTCGAAGGCGCGCCGGTGCGCGGCGAGATGGTGCATCTCGACGCGACTTGGCGCGCGGTGCTGGAACGGCACGAATACCCGGAACCGCTGCGCATCGCGCTCGGCGAACTGATGGCGGCGGCGGCGTTGCTGTCGGCAACCATCAAATTCACCGGTTCTCTGATTCTGCAGATACAAGGCAGCGGACCGGTGAAGCTGATCGTCGTTGAATGCACCAGCGATCAGACCTTGCGGGCAACCGCGAAATGGGACGGCGAGCTGCCGTCCGGCACGTTTCGCACGCTGGTCGGATCGGGCCGCTTCGTGATCACCATCGCGCCGGAAGATGCCAAGCAGACATATCAAGGCATCGTCACTCTGGAAGGCGACAGCGTGGCTGCATCGCTCGAGCATTACATGGCAACTTCCGAGCAGCTGGAAACGCGTTTCTGGCTGGCGAGCGACGAGCAGCAAGCCGCGGGAATGTTATTGCAGCGATTGCCGGGCGATAGCAGCAACGATGCTGACGCATGGAATCGCGCGGTCACGCTGGGCGCCACCGTTACCAAGCCCGAGCTGTTGAATTTGCCGCCGCGCGAGCTCATCCGGCGCTTGTATTTCGAGGAAGACATTCGTGTATTCGAAGCGCGCGTGGTCAGCTTCCGCTGTTCCTGTTCGAACGAACGTGTGGTCAACATGCTGCGTCTGTTGGGCCGCGGCGAAGTCATGTCGATCCTCGCCGAGCGCGGCAGCGTCGAGGTCAATTGCGAATTCTGCAATCGCCGTTACGCGTTCGACCCAGTCGACGCCGAGCAGATTTTCGCTGCCGACGTCGTTACCAAACCGCGCAGCACACGGCATTGAGCATGCGATGTTAATTGCACATCCCGGCAACGCACATTCTGTGCATTCGACTGTTGCCTGAGGACGTCGATGCCGGACAGCAATCAGCAAGACAAGCTGCGCGTCGACAAATGGTTGTGGGCTGCGCGTTTCTACAAGACGCGCTCGCTCGCGGCACACGCGGTGGAGGGCGGCAAAGTTGCGGTGAACGGCGCGCGCGTCAAGCCCGCCCGCACGATCAAGGTCGGCGACGAGTTGCACATCGCGACGCCGGGCGCAGATTTCGTCGTACATGTTCGCGCGCTTGCCGACAAACGCGGATCGGCGCCAGTTGCCGCGACGCTTTACGAAGAAACCGCTGACAGCCGTGAGCGGCGCGAACAAGCGAAGCTCGAGCGAGGCGCAACACATTACGATCCGCACGTGAAAGGCCGGCCGACCAAGCGGGCGCGTCGCCTGATCCACAAGTTCAAAGGCGATCTAGTCTGACGCGCCGGTATCGCCCGCTGATGGTGGTTGTAGGGGCTTGCGTTTGCCTTGGGTCGAATCCGGTACACTATTTCCGCGAGTTGCCAGGGTCGCACGCGAGAGCGCGGCCGCGGATCAGGAGACGGCGCGGTTCCGACGCGTAGACCGCATATCTTCAGCATCTCTATATCTGCAGCATCTCTACGTTGCCGGATGGTCCGGCAACATGCAAGCCGCAAGGAGGCCGAAATGGATACCGGACGCGAAGTAGTCGTATTGAGCGGAGTACGCACTGCCATTGGAGACTACGGCGGCGTGTTCAAGGATGTCCCGCCAACCGAGCTTGCTGCGAAGGTCGTACGCGAAGCGGTAAGTCGTGCAAAAGTGGCGCCGGAAGATGTCGGTCACGTCGTGTTCGGCCACGTGATACATACCGAAGCGAAAGATATGTATTTGTCGCGTGTCGCCGCGATCAACGGCGGTATCCCGAAAGAAACACCAGCCCTCACGCTCAATCGGCTGTGCGGCAGCGGATTACAGGCGATCGTTTCCGCCGCGCAGACGATCCTGTTGAATGACACGGATGTCGCGTTGGCGGGAGGCGCCGAATCCATGAGCCGGGGCGGCTACCTATCGCCGACGCAGCGCTGGGGCGCGCGCATGGGGGATGCGCAACTGCTGGACATGATGGTCGGCGCACTGACCGATCCATTCGACACACTGCACATGGGGCTCACTGCCGAGAACATTGCGACCAAGTGGGAAATCACCCGACAGCAGCAGGATGAAATGGCGGTCGAGAGCAACCGCCGTGCAGTCAACGCGATGGAAAAAGGCTATTTCAAAGACCAGATCCTGCCTGTCGATCTGAAAACTCGTAAAGGCACCGTAACCGTCGCCGCCGACGAACATCCACGCGCGGACGCATCCCTCGAATCACTCGGCAAACTAAAGACTGTATTCAAACCCGACGGCTCGGTGACCGCAGGCAACGCTTCGGCTATCAACGATGGCGCTGCCGCAGTGGTGCTGATGGAGCGCAAAGCAGCCGAGAAGAAAGGCCTGAAGCCGATGGCTCGGCTGGTCGGCTACGCACACGCGGGCGTCGACCCGAAGTTCATGGGCATCGGACCGGTACCTGCCGTTCGCAAGTTGATGGAAAAAGTCGGCCTCAAAGTCGCCGATATGGACGTTATCGAGTCGAACGAGGCGTTTGCGGCGCAGGCTTGCGCGGTTGCAAAAGACCTCGGCTTCGACCTGAAGAAGGTGAATCCCAACGGCGGCGCAATTGCGCTCGGGCATCCCATCGGCGCAACGGGCTGCATCCTGACGATCAAAGCGATTCACGAGCTGCACCGAATCGGCGGCCGCTACGCGCTGGTGACGATGTGTATCGGCGGTGGTCAGGGCATCGCAGCGGTGTACGAGCGACT
>JBBRGM010000042.1:0-16609 GCA_038240725.1 Burkholderiales bacterium
ATTCTGCAGTACGGTGCCGGTCATCTGTTCCATGCTGGCCGCGGTCTGTTCCAGGCTCGACGCCTGCTCTTCGGTACGCTGCGACAGGTCTACATTGCCCGCGCGCAGCTGATTGACGGTGGTGTGGATCGAGTCCGCGGCGATGCGCACGCCGGAAACGATGCTGGACAAGCTGTTCGCCATGTCGTCCAGTGTGCTCAACAGCTCGCCGGTTTCATCTTGCTGGCGGCTGCGATTGCGCGTACACAGATCGCCCGACGCGACTCGCTTTGCATAACCGACGGCTTCGTTGACCGGCGTGGTGACCGTACGCTTGAGTGCGAGATAGAGCAGAACGGAAAGGACGGTCGCGATGATCATGGCCGCGACGAACAAAGCAGTGCGCAAAATATTGCGCACTTCGAACACCTCGTCCACCGGCGTCTCGCCGACGATCAGCCAATTCCAGCTCGGGAAAAACGAGAACACCGCGATCTTCTCGCGCACGTCCGAGCTCGATGCTCCCGATGGCGTGTAGCGCAACGTCCCGGACTTCTTATCCAGCATTTCGCGCACGAACGGCTGACCGTTAGCATCCTTGTAGGCGAGAAAATGCGAACCTTCTGCGCTCGGATGAATAACCGCGGTGCCAAGGCCGGTGCCCGGCCGCGCGTCGATCACGTAGAAATAACCGGTGCGACGCAGCCTCACCGATTTGATTTTGTCCTTGAGCATCTGCAGATCCTGCGAGATGTCGACGCCGACGTAGAGCAGGCCGATGACCTGTCCATCCTGGTCGCGCAGCGGTTCGTAGCTGGTCATGTAGGTACGCCCGAACAGGACCGCCGGGCCGCGATAGGATTTGCCTTCTAGAAGTTTCTGATAGCCGGGATGCTCGTGATCGAGCGTGGTACCCACTGCCCGCGTTCCGGTCTCGGTTTTCAACGAGGTCGAGATGCGCACGAAGTCCCGGCCGCTGCGCACCAATACCGTAGCAGTGGCACCGGTGTGCGCGGTGAAGTCGTCGACCTCGTCGAAATTGGAATTGATACGATGCGCCCCGACACGCAGAATCGGCGTGGCCAGTGTCCCGATCTGTACGGTCTGACCGCGCTGCGCAGTGATCTTCTCGGGAAAATAGCCGGCGAAATGTTTCGCCACTCGGACGATGTCCTGCTGTGCGGCGCCGTCGAATACTTGTACGAGATCCACCACCTGACGATTGGCGGAGGTGAGGTCGTCCATATTTTCCGTGTCGAGGTAGCGCGTCATGGTGAGGCTCAGCACCAGCGACAGCAGACCGAAACCGGTCAACACCAGTGCGCTCGCAATCAAAGCGAACTTGAGTCCTACCGACCAATCCGAAAAGCGAATCACTGTGCACCTCTGTATGCGAGACCGGCGCGTTGGAAGGCTTCGCGATACCGGGTATGGCACACGCTGCGCGGTGTCGGCAGCGAGTCTGCGTTAACAAGGATGAACGACGCGTGCACGCAATCTCCGTATGCCCTAATGCCGAGGCGTTGAAGCAACGGCGTCGAGCTGCTTTAGCGTAGTCGAATGTCCGCGCAGTAGCGCGCTGACATCGAGGATCAGTGCGACGCGGCCATTGCCCATCACGGTTGCGCTGGCGACGCCGGGCACTTTGCGGTAGTTGGCCTCGATACTTTTTATGACCACCTGCTGCTGACCGAGCAGCTTGTCGACACGCAAGGCCGCGCGTTTGCCATCGACATCGATCACGATTGCGATACTGTCCGTCTCGAGGGCGCCAGTGCGCACGCCGAGCATCGGCTCCAGGCTGAGGACTGGCAGCATCGATTCGCGCACGCATACCAGCTGCGTGGTGCCGTGAATCGATTTCACCTGATCTGGTTTGGTCAGGAAGGCCTCCGAGATGGACGACAACGGAATGATGAATGTCTGCCCGCCGATCTCCACACCCATGCCTTCGACGATGGCAAGCGTGAGCGGAATCCGAATCAGCAAAGAGGCGCCGCCGCCGCGATTTGACTGGATATCGATGTAGCCGCCCAGCGCGCGAACATTGCCCAGCACCACGTCCATGCCGACACCACGGCCCGATACGTCGGTGATCGCGTCGGCGGTCGTGAAGCCCGGCGCAAACACCAGCTTCCATACTTCTGTGTCGCTCATGTTTGCGTGCACCGGCATGCCGAGATCTCGTGCCGTGCTCAGGATTTTTTCGCGATCGAATCCGGCGCCATCGTCGCTAACCTCGACGACCACCACGCCGCCTTGATGCGTGGCGCTGATTTGAATTGTGCCGGTGCGTGGTTTACCGTGGGCTTCGCGTACTTCCGGCAGCTCGATGCCGTGAGCAACCGCGTTGCGGATCAGATGGGTGAGCGGATCGATGAGCTTTTCGATCAATTCTTTGTCGAGCTCGGTTTCGCCGCCTTGCGCGACGAGCTGAATTTCCTTGTTGAGCCGTTGCGCCGCATCGCGTACCAGCCGTGGCATGCGCGAGAACAGGTACGCAAGCGGCAGCAAGCGAATATTCATCACCGCGTCTTGCAGATCGCGCGTCTGGCGCGCCGAGTATGCAACGGCTTGCCGCAATCTCGCATCGCCCGATGCGCTGCTCTGCTGAGCGGCTTCTGCCAGCATCGACTGCGCAATCACGAGCTCGCCGACCAGATTGAGCATGCGATCGACTTTGTCGACATCCACCCGAATCGAGGAGCGGTCCGTACCCGCACGATCGCTGGCACGGCGGCCCAGGGGAACGGCTGTCGCTTCGTGATCGGCCGGCCGACGCACGCTGCTCGCACTACCGAACATCGTCGTTTCGGCGAACGGAGTGGTCACACCGAACAGCTCATAGCCGGTGCTCGCCGTGGGAGCCGAATTTTTCGTATCAGCGATGCGCAGCACTTGCGTCCGGGGTTCAACGCGCACAGTCGCGCTGCCCAACACAGCGGCGAGCTTGTCGTGCACCGCCGCTTGCATCTCGGTCGTTAGCAGGACAAGCGACAGCGACGCCGCGCCGCCCGTGCCCTCGATCAGTTGCAGGTCTTCGACGCGCCCGAGGGCGCCGAGCTCGGCATACAGTTGCGGTAAGGGCAGTGCAGTGATCGCCTGCCCCGCAGGAAGTGTGACGTACACGCCGAAGCGCGCGCTGCGACCCGCGCCCGTCAACTTATCATCGGCCGGCGCCTGCACCGCCGTCTGCTCGTGCTCCGTCGTGCGCGTCAATGAGTCGCGGACGTGCTGCAAGGCGAGCGGATCGGTCTCGCCGGTATCTTTCAACCGGCGCAACTCCTCGCGAACAGCATCGCAAACTTCCAGCAGCAATGAGATGGTGGCAGCGTCCGCGGTGCGCTGTTGTTTGCGCATCTGGTCGAGGATCGTTTCGGCCGCATGCATCACTTCGGCGAAGTGCGAGGCACCGAAGATCGCGCTGTTGCCTTTGACCGAATGCGCAGCGCGGAAAATGGAATTGAGTGCTTCGGGATCGGGCGCGATTGGGTCCAGGCTCAGCAGATGCCGTTCCATCGCGGTGAGATGCTCTTCCGTTTCCTGGAAGAACATCGGGAGGAATCGAGTCAGATCTACCATCGCCGAGCTCGTCTAATTGCCGGAAAGCTGATCAGCCGGCGACCTTGTTGACGACCTCGATCAGCTTGTTGGGATCGAAAGGCTTCACCAGCCATCCGGTCGCGCCGGCTGTGCGGCCTTCCCCTTTCATCTCATCCGAGCCCTCGGTGGTGAGCAGCAGAATCGGCGTGGTTTTGTACTGTGGCAATGCGCGCAGCGCCTTCACCAGCGTGATGCCATCCATCTTCGGCATGCTTTGATCGGTGATGATCAGATCGAACTGCTGCGCGAGCGCTTTCTGCAGTCCGTCCATGCCATCTTCGGCCTCGATTACCTTGTAGCCCGCCGACTTCAGTACGAATGACAACATCTCCCGCATCGCCGCCGAATCGTCCACGCTCAAGACCAGTTTGCTCATTTTCTACTCCGCAGTCGTGCGGTGATGGTTTGCACGGCGCAATTCCGATGTGCTATCCGCGCAGCCGCCATCGGCGTGCGCAGCTCGACCTCAGAAAAGCTGCGCATCGCCGGCTTTCATGCTGGTTTGGCGCACGCGGCTCGGGCCGCGCGACTCCAGAACTTTCAGCGCCTCGAGAAACGCCCGTTTGCGAAGGTCGAACTGGCCGTTGTCTTCTTCTGGGTTCTCGCGCGCTGCGCTGAGCGCGAGCATCAGCGATTGCATATTCTGTGAGACCAGCAGCAGTGCGTCGACGCGCCCCTCGGTAGTCGCCAGTAACTGTCCGACCAGATCGGAGAACTGCAGATGCTGCGAGGCTGCCAGCAGATTGACTTCGACGCGTGCCGCAGTCTGTTCGCTCGACGATTGCTCAGGCGAGTTGCGCGCGCGCTCGTAATCGGCGAGATCGCGTGCGGCTGCGTGAAAGCAATCCAGCAGGTTGCGCGTCGCATCGCTCAATAGATGCTGCATTTGCTGCAGCTCTTCGTGAGCAGCGACGCATTGCGATTTGAGCGCTGCGCCCGTGCGTCCTACCAGCGATGAAATGTCATCGCATGGGCCGGAAGTGGCTTCGACGTAGTCGGACATGGTGATGGATTCCGGATCGCTCGCGCGCAGATCTAAATAATGAGCGATCAGAAGAGTGTGATGCTGCTCTCGACGACCAGCTCGGATAACCGGGTATCGCAAGCGATCAGGCGATCGGCGATCGCGGCGAGAAACGCATCGCTGAAGCGGCGCACGCACTTCTCCGACGAGCGTGCGAGCTGAATCGGATCGACCTTCGCGACGGTGATGTCCGTGACCGCGGAGATCGTAACGGCGCTCTTCGCTTTGTTGCGCGTCAAAAACGCGGTTTCGCCGAGGCAATGACCAGGTTCGACAACGCGCAGAAGGGTGCCTGTACGGGTTATCCGTGTTTGTCCGCGAACTAAAACATAAAAGCCGTGATTGGCCTGCTGCTCGGCGATGAGCACGGTGTCCGCGGGGTGGCGCTGCCAAGTCGTGAAACGCAGTACCTCGCGCAAATCGTCGTCTTCAAAGCCGGCAAAAAAGCTGAGACTCTTGAGCGCGCTTAACCGGTCTGCTTCCGTCGACAGCTCGGTGCTGGAGCTGGAGCGCCCCGAGAACGGTGCGAGCGCCTCGGCGAATTCACGCCACGAGGTAAAGCGATCTTTCGGGTCTTTCGCAGTCGCACGAGAGAACACTGCATCGAGCGGTTGGGGTACGCCCAGGCGTCGTGCGCTCGGCGCTTGCGGCTTTGCGTGCAGAATCAGCTCGACGATGCCGTAATGGGTCGACGCAACGAATGGCAGTGTGCCGGTCAGCATCTTGTAGAGGACCATGCCGAGCGAGAACATGTCGGTCTGCGACGTGAGCGTTTGTCCCTGGATCTGTTCCGGCGACATGTACGCCGGCGAGCCGACGCGGTCGACCTGCGAGACCTGCAAATTATCCAGGTTGATCGCGGAACCGAAGTCGGTCACCTTCGGCTCAAGATTCTCGGTCAGCAAAATATTGTCCGGCTTGATGTCGCGATGGATGACGCCGTGTTGTTGCGCGTAATCAAGCGCGGTGCACACCGTCTGCAAAATCTCTGCAACCCGTTTGAAGTCGAGCAAACTGCCGGGCTGACAATATTTGTCGAGCGTCGAGCCGGGCACGTATTCCATCGCGATATACGCTTTCGTATCGTCGACGGCGGAGTCGTAGATCTGGACGATATTCGGATGCCGCAGCTTCTGAGCGAGGAGCACCTCGGTCAGAAAAAACTTGCGGATCATGGTGGCCTGCTCACGCTCCACCGTGTGATTTATCGAGAACAGCTTTACTGCGACTTCACGCGCCGTTCCGGGATCGCGCGCCAGGTAAACCTGACTGGTCGTGCCGCTGCCGAGCGGCCGCAGTACGGCGTATTTGCCGACTTTGCCCGGCACTGCGGGGGCGCGCTTCTTGGCGTCTTCGACTGCTGGAGTAGCTGCGGTTTCCATAGATGCGCCGGATGAATGTCGCGACTTTGGGCAGCAAGAAGCAAGCCAATCGTCAAACGAAGTTGCCGGATGAGCAAACGATTCCGCGCAGTTCGCCGAGTCGTGCGCGAACAGGCAAAGTTGACAAACGAACTCGAGGCCGTTAGGGTCACTGCTGCGCCGATTTGATACTCAGCTTGCGGGCGCTTTATAAATGCAGCTAAAGCGCGGCAACCCGTCGCAGCCTTGGCTCGACGGGTTTTTCTTTTGGTGTGGAAGAAACGCAGTGGGCGGAAAACCGCTCCGTGCGGCCGCGCGCTGAGCAAACGCAATTTTGAGGTTTTACAGATGAGCGAATTCGAGACGCTGGCGATCAGAGCCGGCACCCAGCGCAGTCAGTTCAACGAGCACTCGGAGGCGTTGTATCTGACGTCGAGCTTTGTGTTCGAAAATGCCGCGCAGGCAGCCGCACGCTTCTCAGGCGAGGAGAGCGGCACGGTCTACTCCCGCTATACCAATCCGACCGTGGACATGCTGCAAGAGCGGCTGGCCGCCTTGGAAGGCGCCGAATGCTGTGTGGCGACCGCGTCCGGCATGTCCGCTATTCTCGCGTGTGTGATGTCGTTCGCTCGCAATGGCGATCACATCTTGGCGTCGCGGAGCTTGTTCGGGGCGACCGTCCAGTTGTTCAACAACTGGCTCACACGCTTCGGAATCGAAACGACGTTCGTCTCCGCAACCGACATCAAAGAGTGGGAGCGCAACATTCGGCCGAACACGCGTTTGCTGTTCACCGAAACGCCTTCGAATCCGCTGACCGAAATTGCCGATCTCTCCGCGCTGAGCGCGCTCGCGCATCGATCGGGTGCCTTGCTCGCGGTGGACAACTGCTTCTGCACGCCGGCTCTGCAGCGGCCGCTCGAGCTCGGCGCCGACATCGTGATTCACTCGGCAACCAAATACCTCGACGGACAGGGACGGGTGCTCGGCGGTGCCGTGCTCGGCGCGCGCAAGCTCGTACACGAGCCGCTCATTGCGTTCCTGCGCAACGCGGGACCGACGTTGAGCCCGTTCAATGCGTGGGTGATATTAAAAGGTCTGGAAACGCTGAAGCTGCGCATGCAGGCACACAGCGATGGCGCGCTGAGTCTGGCGCGCTGGCTCGAGACGCATCCCCGGATCGAACGCGTTTACTACCCCGGGTTGAGCTCGCATTCGCAGCACGCGCTGGCCGCCAGACAACAGTCGAGCGGCGGGGGCATCGTAGCGTTCGTCGTGAAGGGCGGCCGTGAGGCGGCGTGGCGCGTCGTCGATGCGACGCGGTTGATTTCCATTACAGCAAATCTAGGCGATACCAAAACCACGATCACACACCCGGCGAGCACGACGCACGGGCGCTTGTCGCCCGCTGTGCGGGAAGCCGCCGGCATCGAGGAGGGATTGTTGCGCGTGGCGGTCGGGCTGGAAGCGGTCCGCGATATTCAGGACGATCTGGCAACGGGACTTGCCGCGTAGAAATAATGAGCGCGGTTCGTGTACGCGCGGCTTCTACTTTTGCTTCGCCAACTTTTCTTTGATAGCGGAGCCGACGAACATCTGCGGGTACGAGCGGGTAATGCCTTCTTCGCGCTCGCGCTCTTCGATAGCTCGTCGCGCAAGCGCGAACGCGTCGACGAAAGAGCGGGTCTGGCGCAGCGCCTGATCGAAGTAGGCCTTGCCGAAATAGGTGAAGTCCGAAGCCGAGCCGCAACCGAACGAGGTGTGCGTTGCGTCGGCCGCGGTGATGACGAGTGTGCGATCGTCCTTGAGCGCATCGATGAAACCGCCGGCATAACACGCGGAAATTACGACGACGCGCCAGCGAATGCCGCTCGCGTCGAGCATGCTTCGTAACGCCGGCGGCTCAAGGCTGTGCAGGCGCAACGGGCGAAAATCAAGCGCGAAGCGATGATCTTCGGAGCCGTGCGACGTTAGATAGAGAAACACGATGTCTTCTTCGCGATTCATCGCTTCGCCCACGCGTTTTAATGCGCGTTGCAGGCTGGTGATGCTGGCGATCGGCGTATCTAGCACCGTGTCGGGATTGTTCACCAGGCTGATGCTGCGCCCGGTAGTTCCGAAGCGTTCTTCGAACAAGCGCCTGATGACCGATAGCTCTTTCAAAAATACGTCTTCTTCCGCGTACCCTGCGACGCCGATGAAATAAATCTCCTCACGCCCCGCGACGCCGGGTTTAACCGCATTCAGCGCGCGCTGCAGCAGCCTGGGTTGCGCATAAAGCGCTTGCTCCGATGCGATGGCGCCGTAGCGCGCCAGTTGCCGCGCATCAGCTTCGTCGTCGTAGCGTTCTGTCCACAATGGTCCGATTGCTGAGCGCGGGAGGTACCAACTCGGTACGACAACCAGCGCGCCGGCGATGGCCAATCCGACGAGTCGCGCGGGAAATTCGCGGCGGGTTATGCGCAGCGTGGACAACGCCAGTATCGTCAGCCACCACGCGAACGGCGCCCACTCGTATACCAGCGCGAATGCTCGGTGCGACAAATCGATCCGATCCGACATCGCTGTCGCCGACAAAATTAACGATATCAGCGAGACATACTGGCTCGCGGCGATCCAGGCGATGCAAAGCTTCACTGCCAGGCCCGGTGCGCGGGCGACGCGGCCTACCGCGTAGCCCGCGAGCAGCATGCACGGCACGTAGAAAATGGCGCCCGGTATGCCGAACGCGTTGAAGCGTCCATGCACGCCAACCGCGAGGAAGTCGGAGAGGAAACTCAGAACCACGTCCAACGCAACTTGCGCGGCGAGTTGCTCGACAGAAACGTAGAGCGCGTTCGGAGCGATCGAGCGGAGCGTGGCAAGCCGGGCGCCAGCGCGCAGATTGGCGATAAAACCGAAGGTGAACGAACGCTCGCGGCTGCTCGGCGGCGACGATTCGCTCAGCGGCTCGCTCGCAGGTGAGACGAGTGGATTCTCGGAATCGTCGTCAGGTTCAGGATGCATCGGACGTATTCGCTCGGCGAAGGATCAGAGCCGATCGCTGCTAAGTCAGGGTGATCGATTCGCAACGCTCAGGCGTAACCCGAAGATATTGGCCTTGCTCATACCAGTCCGACAATACCCAGCGCTCGCAGATGCGGCCGTCTACCTGGTGCACATGGCGGGCGGGCCGGTGCGTGTGGCCGTGGATCATGCGCGAGCACGAGCAGGCCTTGAATGCCTGCTGCACGGCGGCGGGTGTTACGTCCATGATCGCTGACGGCTTTCCCTGCTTCGCGCGCTCGCTCAGGCGCCTGGCACGCTCGATCTCAGCGCGGCGCAGCCAGAGCGGTTGCAGCAAGAACACACGTTGCCAAAGCGGCCTGCGAACGCGCGCACGAAACGCCAGATAGCGGGCGTCATCCGTGCAGAGCGTATCGCCGTGCATCAGTAAGGTGGGGGTCCCGTACAAGTCGACTGTGGTGGGATCGGAGATGAGTTGCAAGCTCGCGGCACGCGCGAAGCGATCGAGCAGCAGAAAGTCGCGATTGCCGTGCATGAGATAAACGGGCGTCCCGGTGCGCGCGAATTCGTTCAGCGCACCGGCGACTTGCGCGTTGAGCGGGTCGGCGAGATCGTCGTCTCCGGCCCAGTATTCGAATAGGTCGCCGAGAATGTACAGCGCATCGGCTTCACGTGCATCGCGTCGTAGAAAATCCAGGAAGGTCCGAATGATCGCGGGACGCGACAGCGTGAGATGCAGATCCGAAATGAAGGCTGTGAACCGCACTTATGGACGCTTTCACCGACCTGTACGCGGACCTGTCTAAACCACTTCCGCCTTGATGATGATGACGTCCTCGACTGGAACGTCGTTGTGCATGGCGCGCGAGCCGGTCGACACGCGCTTGATTTGGTCGACAACGTCTTTGCCGTCTTTGACGTGGCCGAATACGCAGTAGCCGAACTCACGCGGCGTGGTGGAGCGAAAATTCAGGAAGTCGTTATCGGCCGCATTGATGAAGAACTGGCTCGACGCCGAATGCGGCTCGGCGGTGCGTGCCATCGCGACAGTGTAGATCTCGTTTTTCAGGCCATTCTCGGCTTCGTTCTTGATCGCCGCTTTTGCTGTTTTGGATTTCATCCCGGGCTCGAAGCCGCCGCCCTGGATCATGAAGTTGTCGATCACACGATGGAAAATGGTGTTGTTGTAGTAGCCGCTCTTCACGTAGGTGAGAAAGTTGTCGACCGTGACCGGCGCTTTCTCCGCATCGAGTTCAAGGGTAATGACGCCGAGCGAAGTGTGAAGCTTGACCATGTAAATCTCCTAGCCGGATAGATGAGTGCAACGAGAGAAAGTCGCGTGAGCCTGAATTCAGCGAGCGCCGATCCGCGGGAGATCGGGAATACCGGGCGGGCTCAGCATTCAGGCAACGCAGTTGCAGCACACGATACCTCAATGCTGCCCGTTGCACATGCGGTGCGAAATGTGATTCGCGGTGCGCGTCCGCACGAAACGAACCGCGGTGAATTCGAGTGCTCTGCTGGTTGCGCGCTGGCTTCCGAGCAATCGCTGCTGATGCGAGAGCGCCTGCGGCCTAGCCGGCGCCTTCGTAGGCGATCTTCCACGCGCCGCCTTCCTGAATCCAATACTGGCGCTTGCGCATCACGCTCGAAAGATTGTTGCTGGAATAGTCCTGATGAAAGTCGACGATCGCCAGGTCGTCGCGACCCGGATAGAGAAACATGGATACGTCGCTGACTTCCACTTTGACCCATTGCTTGGAGGCATTCACGCGGCGTTTTTGCTCCGACCATGCCGCGATTCCGATGCTGCCTGCGGTGAACGTCTTCGCGTAATGCTGCAAGTAGTTGTCGGTATCGCGCGCTTCCCAATCGTGACGCCAGCGTTCCAGACTTTCGCCGAGTTGCATGCGCAGCGGTTCGATCGCGCTGGGTTGCACCCACTCCACCGAATCGGAAATGATGACGGGCGTGACGCCGATCTGTACGCGTTTCGCGAGATCGTCGAGATCTTCATTAGCGAGCACAACGCAGCCGTCGCTGGCGCGCGGCGGGCGGCTGTAGGTGTCGCGCGGCGTGCCGTGCAGCCAGATGCCGTGACCTTTGTGGCCTTCGCGCTCATCCCACTCGTTTGGATAGTTGATCGGGAACGCGCCTGTGCCGTAGATGTAGCCGAGCTGACGCGTCGGCAGTTGACTGACCACGCGATAGACGCCGAGCGGCGTCTTCTTGTCGCCTTCGCGCACTTTGTTGATGCCGTTTTTGCCTACCGTGATGTAGTAGTCGGCGATGTAGCGCGGCTGCCCAGCGCGGTTTTCGAACAAATAGAGGGTCGATCGGCTGGTGTCTACGACCACCGCATAGCGCTGCTCGGTTTGCATCTGCAGCAGATACCGGGGGATGCGATCGATCGGGGGTTGCAGCTCGTAGCGCGTCAGCCGGGCACGCGCTTCGGCACGGAGATCATCCAGACGTTCGACCGATGTGCCGCTCGCGCCCATCGTTCCGATGGGGCGTGCGCGCGCCATCAGCAGGTCGCCCTTGATCAGTTGCGCAAGACGGAAATCCGGTTTGATTTGCAGCAGAGCATCGACGCGATCGCGTGCGGCACCGAGCCGATCGTCGCGGATATCCATGAGCGCCTGGATCAACATGGCTTCGGGGAGCTGTAGCGCGCGGCCGACATGCGCGACCGCTGCGGCTACCGGTTGATGGCTTCCCATGGCGGACACATCGCTGGCTAGAACGACAGCTGTGATCAGCGGCAGGGTGAGGGCGCGCAACTGCGCACCGTGAGGCAAAGACAGTTTGGGCATTACTTCGCTATCGACTCTTGCTGTATTAACCAGCGGTCACCGAGGCGCACCAAGCGCAAGGTTTTGGTGCCGACGGCTTTCAACGCATCCGATGTATAGGCCTGACGAAATGTCACGCTCGCATGGTTGTTATCGGTGAATTTGACCCGGGGTGAAGAGGTAGACACCTGAATTTTTTTGGAATTTGTCAATCTTTCGCGCCGCCCTGCTGCCCAGTGAGCGCGCGATTCCTTGCCGTTGGGGCGAAAATCCGGCGCGTAAAAACCGAGATACGTATCGACGTCGCTACTCGACCACGCCGCCGCCCAATCCTGCAGCATGTGCAGAATGGCGTCGTTTTGCGCGCTCGATGCGGTCGGCTGTGTCGCTGGGGAGGGCGTGGCCGGCGGTGTCGCGGATGGCACGCCTGCTTTCTCAACGGGCCGTTTCTCAGCCGTGGCGGTCGTCCCCGACTTCGGCCCGACCACTGCTTCTGGTCCCGATTTGCTCGGCGCTGCTTTGTCCGGTTCCACCCGTGCCAGCGATGACGCGGTTTTCGCCGGCACCAGTTCTTTGATCAGCGCCAGTTTCTTTCGCGCAGTGGCATTCGTGCTGTCGAGCTGTAGCGCCTTGTCATACGCCTGACTTGCCAACGTCGCGTAGATATCTCCGAGATTTTCATGCGCGACGGCGTAGCTCGGGTGCGTACGGATCGCCATCTCGAGCGCTTTGCGCGCCTTGTCGTAGTCACCCTGACCTGCGTACAACACCGCAAGATTGTTGTAGGGCTCCGGGAGCTCGGGATAATCCTCGGTGAGGTCGTTGAAGACGGTGATCGCGTCTTGCGTCCTGTTCTGTTCGGCGAGGATCACGCCTTTGAGAAAGCGCGCACGCGCGTCTTTCGGATGCTGAGTAAGCGCTGCATTGAGTCGATCCAGTGCATCGCCGCGTTTGCCTTCTTTGTAGAGCCGGTTGGCGTCTCCGAAATCGTCCGGCACCTGTGCTGCGCCACACATTGCGCCGCTGCAGATGAACAGCAGAGCGGTCAGAACGAGCATGCGATATGAAGTCATTGTGCTATACTTTTTTTCATAATCCGTCCCTAGGTGTTTGTATCCTAGCAGATTTTATCAACAAGTCGTGCTTCCGAAAATCCCGGGAGATTTCGCGGTCGAGGTTTTTCTTGCCCGATGGCCAGCGGCAAATCGCTTCAGCCTGGATCGAATGCGGTTGCGACGCCACGATTCCATCCAATCGAGCTGCGGTTCCATGCAATGAAGCTGCACCGTCGCGAAGGCGCAACACCATACCGCAAGTAGCGCCAATGTCCGCTCAGATGAATTCCTAACTACCATGCTCAAGGTTTACAACTCGCTCGCGCGTCAGAAGCAGGAGTTCGTTCCCATCGAACCCGGCCGAGTCAATCTGTACGTCTGCGGGATGACGGTATACGACTATTGTCACGTCGGCCACGCGCGCGTGATGGTGGTGTTCGATGTGATCCGGCGCTGGCTCTCAGAATCGGGCTTCGCTGTGAAGTACGTGCGCAACATTACCGATATCGACGACAGGATTATCAAGCGTGCGGCGGAAAACCAGGAGTCTATCTCGTCGCTGACCGAACGGTTCATTCGTTTCATGAATGAGGATGCCGCAGCTCTCGGTGTAGTTCCTCCCGACGCCGAACCACGCGCCACGCAATTCGTGCCCGACATGGTCCGCATCATCGAAGCGCTTGAACAACGCGGGCTTGCCTATCGGGCGAATAATGGCGACGTCTATTATTCGGTGCACAAGTTTCCAGCGTACGGAAAACTGTCCGGCAAGTCCCTCGACGATCTGCGTGCCGGCGAACGAGTCGAGATCGATGCCGCGAAGCGCGAGCCGCTCGACTTCGTGCTGTGGAAATCCGCCAAGCCGGGCGAGCCCTCGTGGGAGTCGCCCTGGGGCCCAGGACGGCCGGGCTGGCACATCGAGTGTTCGGCAATGAGCGAGCATTTTCTCGGCGAGCACTTCGACATTCATGGCGGCGGCCAGGACCTCATGTTCCCACATCATGAAAACGAAATCGCACAATCGGAAGGCGCACACGGGCACACGTTCGTGAACTACTGGCTGCACAACGGCTTCGTACGCGTTGACGACGAGAAGATGTCGAAGTCGCTCGGAAATTTTTTTGCCATACGCGAAGTGCTCGCCAAGTTCGATCCGCAGGTGCTGCGTTTTTTCATCCTGCGCGCCCACTATCGCAGCCCGCTGAACTATTCGGACGTACATCTGGAAGATGCGCGCGCGGGACTGACACGCTTCTACACGACGTTGCGCGATACCGGCGGGACGGTGAAACCGATCGACTGGAGCAACGTCTACGCTGCGCGTTTCAAAGCCGCGATGGATGACGACTTCAACACGGCCGACGCGTGCGCGGTTTTATTCGATCTCGCGACACAGGTGAATCGATCGCATGCAACCGGCGACGCTGACTTGCTGCGATCGCTGGCGGCTGTGTTGGGTTTACTGGAGAGGGAGCCGAATGATTTTCTGCAGACGAGCCTTGCCGCGAATCTCAAAGCACAACCGTCGTTGGAAGCGTCCCTGACCGGCGAAATTGAACAACGAATCGCGCAGCGGACCGCTGCGCGCAAAGCGAAGAATTTCGCGGAGTCCGATCGGATCCGCGATGAGTTGTTAGCGCAAGGCGTGATTTTGGAAGATTCTGCCGCCGGGACGACCTGGCGGCGGAGCTAGCTCGAGGACTCGGCGGGCGAAGCTGGCGCGAAGACTCGGCGGGCGAAGCTAGCTCGAAGACTTGGCGGCGAAGCTAGCGCGAACACGCAATTGCGCAGCGTGAAAGACCGTCAGGCAAAAGCGCTCCGGGCCGGCCAGCCGGGCCGTCAGACCTGGAAGAACTCCTTTACCTTCTCCATCCAGCTCTTGGCGCGGGGGTCGTGTTTGCCGGCGTCCGACTGGTTGATCGCTTCGAGCTCGGCCAACAATTCTTTCTGTCGCGCCGTCAAATTGACCGGCGTTTCCACCACTACGTGACACATTAGATCGCCGTGCGTCGAGCTGCGCACGCCTTTGATGCCTTTGCCGCGCAGTCGAAACACTTTGCCACTCTGCGTTTCGGTGGGGATGCGGATCTTCGCGGAGCCATCGAGTGTGGGGATGTCGATATCGCCCCCCAGCGCGGCCGTGCTGAAGCTGATCGGCATCTCGCAATGCAGATCGTTCTCTTCGCGCTGGAACACGGCATGCGGTTTGAGTTTAATGACGACGTAGAGATCGCCTGCAGGACCGCCGTTGACGCCGGCTTCGCCTTCAGAAGATAAGCGAATACGATCGCCGTCATCGACACCCGCTGGGATTTTCACCGACAACGTTTTCTGCTTCTTTAAGCGACCGGCGCCGTGGCAATCGTCGCACGGATCGCGGATCACTTTTCCAGTGCCGCCGCAGCGCGGGCAGGTCTGGGCAATGGAAAAGAAACCCTGTTGCATGCGTACCTGGCCTTGACCACCGCAGCCCTGGCAGGTCACCGGCTCGGTACCGGCTTTCGCGCCTTTGCCGTGGCACGTCTGGCATTCTTCCAATGTCGGAATGCGGATCTTGGTTTCCGATCCTCGCGCGGCATCCTCGAGCGTGATTTCCAGGTTGTAGCGCAGATCTGCGCCGCGATAAACATTCGAGCGCCCGCGCCCCGCCCCGCCGAAAATTTCGCCGAAGATGTCGCCGAAAGCATCGGCAAAGCCGCTCGCGAAACCCGCTCCGCCGGCACCGCCACCGGCGTGCGCGTCGATGCCGGCATGGCCGTAGCGATCGTAGAGGGCGCGCTTGTCCGAGTCGCACAAAACCTCGTACGCCTCTTTGGCTTCTTTGAATCGATCTTCCGATTTCGGATCGGGGTTGCGATCCGGATGGTGCTGCATAGCGAGCTTGCGAAATGCCTTCTTGATCTCGTCTTCTGAAGCCTCGCGAGCAACGCCGAGCGCTTCGTAGTAATCACGTTTAGCCATGTCTTTCCAACACTCCGCTGCAGACGACAATCGGCCGAGCCCACACTGGCGCGCACAGCGCGCCAGCCGAGAGACTCGGCCTGAGGGCGCCACCGTCGGTGGCGCCCAGTTATCGGATGACGATGATCGGCGCTTGAGCGCTTAGTTCTTCTTGTCTTTCACTTCTTCGAACTCGGCATCGACAACATCGCCTTCGCCGTGTTGCTCGCCCGGCTGCGAGGCGCCGGCCGCACCGGCGGCACCTTCGCTGCCCGGCTGCGCGTACATCTTCTCGCCCAGCTTTTGTGCCGCTTCAGACAGCTCACGCGTACGCGACTCGATCGCATCCTTGTCGCTGCCCTTCAATGCTTCTTCGAGTGCGCTGATAGCCGATTCGATCTTCGACTTCTCTTCCGCACCGAGCGGGGCGCCGTGCTCGCCCAGCGCTTTACGGACGGTGTGCAAGGTGCTGTCGGCTTGATTGCGCGTATCGACCAACTCACGCGCCAGGCGATCTTCTTCCGCGTGCGCTTCGGCGTCCTTCACCATGCGCTGGATCTCGGCTTCGCTCAATCCGGAGCTCGCCTTGATCGTGATTTTGCTTTCCTTGCCGGTCGCCTTGTCGCGCGCCGATACATGCAAGATGCCGTTGGCGTCGATGTCGAACGTCACTTCAATCTGCGGCATGCCGCGCGCGGACGGCGGAATGCCCTCGAGATTGAACTGCCCGAGGCTCTTGTTATCGCGGGCCATCTCGCGTTCGCCCTGCAATACGTGGATGGTCACGGCGGATTGGTTGTCATCGGCGGTCGAGAACACCTGCTGTGCCTTGGTCGGCACCGTCGT
>JBBRGM010000043.1:0-16539 GCA_038240725.1 Burkholderiales bacterium
TTGGCGTGCGCTAGATCGGCAGATAGTCGGCCGCCAGTTCCGGCGTCCGTTCGAGCGGCAGGGGAAATGCGCTCAGATCGCGCGCAATCGCTGCACTCAAGAATGAGTCGACCCACCAGAAAACATCGTAGCTGCGGATGGACCGACGCATGCGCCGCATACGTCCTTCCCGCTCGTCCGAGGTCATTTCGTAGCCGCGCTTGATGGCATCCGCGATGCCTTCGATGTCGTACGGATTTACCAGAATCGCACCGCCGCTTAGCTGCGCTGCTGCGCCGGCGAATTCGCTCAGGATCAAAACGCAATCCTCTTCGATACTGCAGGCGCAATATTCTTTCGCCACCAGATTCATGCCGTCCTTGAGTGGTGTGATTAACGCCATGTCCGCGGCACGGTAATACGCCAGCAAATCGTCGCGGCTCAAGCTGCCGTAGACGTACCATACCGGCACCCACCCGCCCGGTTTCGCAAATTCGCCGTTGATGCGCCCGACGATCTGCTCGATCTCGAGCTTGAGATCGGCATATTCGACAATGTCTGTGCGGCTGGGCACTACGACTTGAATCAGCGAAATGCGTTCGCGCAATTCCGGGTAACGCGTAAGCGCGCTGCTGAACGCCTTCAGACGCTGCGGGATGCCCTTGGTATAGTCGAGTCGATCCACGCCGAGGATAAGCTTGCGGTTAGGCAATTGCTCGTGCAGCCGCGCCGCGAGCTGTGCGATCACCGGGCGCGCCGCCTGACGCAAAAACGCGTTGTAGTCGATGCTGATCGGAAATGCGCCGATGCGAACCTCACGATCGCCGTACTGCGCAACCAGCACTTGTCCGTGTCCGCGGACGCGGACATCAGGCGCCAGAACGCGCAGGCACTGAACGAAGTTGCGCCGATCGCGCAACGTTTGAAATCCGATCACGTCGTATTGCATCAGCGCATGCATCAGCGACATCCGCCAGGGCAGCTTGATGAACAGATCGAGCGGCGGAAATGGAATATGCAGAAAAAATCCGATTCGAGATTGCGTGCCGAGCGTGCGCAACTCGGCGCCCACATTCATCAGGTGATAGTCGTGCACCCAGATGAAATCCTGGCTCGCGCATTGATCCGCGATCGCTGCGGCATACTTCGCATTGACGTCGCGATAGACGCGCCAATACAGCGGCTCGAAATCGCACAGCGATTGCAGATCGTGGAATAGCGGCCAGATGATGCGATTGGAAAACCCGAGATAAAAATTCTCGACCTCCTGCGGCGTCAAACGCACGGTCTTCAACAGGTAGCCGGCCGTCTCACTCGCGCGCTCTGCAGCGGCGTCGACTTCATCGTCCGCCTCGCTCGTGCCCGCCCAGCCGATCCAGACGCCCCCGCGGTCGCGTAGTACCGGAAGCAACGCGGTCACCAGTCCGCCGGAGCCCGGACGCGCTATCCAGGCGCCGTCGGCGGCGCGCTCGAACACGTACGGCAGGCGATTGGAAACGACGAATAGGCGAGTCATCAGATCGATACAAAACTTGCGTTAGCGCGTATCACGCGAGGCATCACTGGCTAAGCTGGGTGGAAGCAACGCGGTCCGTGTCTAGGCGAGCGACGGCGCATGGCGCTCGCAATGACGACGGTACGCCATTGTACAAAATCATTGCGTTCTGCCGTGCACACGCTCCCAGCGTTGCAGAAAAGCCAGCAGCTCTTCCGGCGGCTGCAGCCACGCCTGCGCCGCGGTCTCGCGCTTTTGCGGGCGCACCAGCACGCCGAGACCGCGTCCGGCAAGCGCGACGAAGGCGTCCTCATCGGTCACGTCATCGCCGAGATAAGCGGCCGGGATATCCGGGTTGCATTCCTGCAAAAGCGTGGCGACCGCATGCGCTTTCGTGCGTCCGTGGACACGCAACTCGATGCCAGCCTCGAAATCGAGCACGCTCAGCGGCGCGGTTGCACACAGCGCTTTCCACTCGCTCTGCGCCCACGCTCGAATGCGATGCGCTTCGTCCTCGCGCAAGCCGCGCCAGTGCAGCGCCAGCGCGCTCGGCTTGCGCTCCAGCCGCGCGCCCCACGCGCGCGTCTGCTCCGCCTGCACGCTCGCGCTTTGCAACGCTGCTTGCGCATCTGCCGGAATCGGATCGAGCTGATAGCGGCCATCGGCGAATATCCGCTCCCATCCATGCGATCCCCACAGTTCCGGTTGCGCATGCGTGCCCAGCAATGGCGTCAACTCCCGCGCGGGGCGACCGGAAATTACGGCCATTCGCGTAGACCCGTGCGCCATGATCGCATCGAGAATTTCTATCACGCCGGGATATGGAAAGGCCTGCGCGGGATCGGCACGGAACGGCGCCAACGTGCCGTCATAGTCAAGCATGAGGAGCGACTCGGCGGCGAGCTCGAGTCGGGCAAACAACGCATCGACAGGCGTTTCCGGAGAGTCACGATCGGTCATGTATGCACTCTGTCGATTACGGGGATCTTACAATGCGCCTACCGGCGCGACCGAACGTGAGCGCGCCGCTTTCATACGTGCTTTCCCTCTGCTCGCGTGCTGCAAAGCCATCGTCCGGAGCGCGCCGCAGGTTGCACTCGACGAGCACGCTGTTAAGGATGACTCATTGCGTGCGAATTGGTTCGCCCTCGGCGTCGCTGCCGATGTCGTCCAGAAGTATTACGTGTACGCGGTAAGGACCATGCACCCCGAGCACCAGTGTCAGCTCGATATCGGCTGTTCGCGAAGGCCCGGACACGAACGCGACCTGGCGTGGGGGCTGCCGATGCTCGCGACGCAGAAGGTCCCACGCATCTTCCATCGATCGCACGATGCGCGAGCGCGCTACCACGGCGATATGCGTTTCCGGCAACAGGCTCGTCTTGGGATGCGTATCTGTCCCAGACAGCAGCATCAGCGTGCCGGTCTCCGCAATCGCGCAATAGGACCCGGTGATGCCGGTCAGGTCATCGCCGGTCGCGGCACGCGGCTCGACGTCGAGCGCCGATCCGCTCCAGTCGAGCGTGGCGTACTGCGGCCAGCACACGGCGGTGCGAGTCAGCTGATTGGTTTCGAGATAGCGAGCCACGGCAGCAGGAAGTTGTTCCAGGCTCGCGATCGTATCCACCGTACTGGACAAGGACAGACAGCGCTGCGGGAAACGCACCAGCGGATCCCAATCCATTGCAGGCATCGGGCCGCGCGGATGCTCACGCAGCTTGCTGCGCATCTTTGCGGCTTCGGTATCGGTCAGCGGCTGTTTGCGATCCAACGCGCCGCGAATGCGTGCGAGGATGTTGTCGCGTGCGCTCATTGTTGTTTGTTCTTGCTTGCACGCGAGGCGTAGAGATCGCGGAAGGTCGAGCCGTGCGGCGCCGGCATATCGCGCCCGCGGGTCCAGCCCCCGCCCGGGAGCCGACTGATCAATCCATTGCGACCGCCGATCAAATGTCCCAGGCGTGCACCCCAGCGTGACGCAAATGCGTAGACCCCGGGACGCGAAGCCGCCCAGCTCCACGCTTTCAGGCCAGCCGTTTCATACCACGGGCGAAGGCCGCGCTCGACTTGTTTCTCGCGTAGCTTGCGCATCAGATCCGGCAGCGGAATCTTCACTGGACACACCACGCCGCATTGATTGCATAACGTTGAAGCGTTCGGCAGATCGAGGGCGTTTTCCAGGCCGACGTAAGCCGGGGTCAACACCGCACCTATCGGCCCGGGATACACCCAGCCGTAGGGGTGGCCGCCGATGTTCTGATACACCGGGCAGTGATTCATGCATGCGCCGCAACGGATACAACGCAGTGCTTCGCGCAGATCGGAAGCGAGCACGCGCGTGCGTCCGGCGTCGACGATGATAATGTGGAACTCTTCCGGACCGTCCTTATCGTTCGGTGCTTTCGGCCCGGTGGTAAAGCTCAAGTAATTGCTGATCGATTGACCGGTGGCCGAACGGGTCAGCAAACGCAGGATGAACGAAACATCTTCCAGCGTCGGCAACACTTTTTCGATGCCGGCAATGGCAACGTGCACGCGCGGCATCGTCGTCGTCATGCGGCCGTTGCCTTCATTGGTCACGATCATGCTGGTGCCGGTTTCCGCAACCAGAAAATTGGCGCCGCTGATGCCCATGTCGGCGGTCAGGAAGTGCGGTCGCAAGATCATGCGTGCTTCGCGCGTCATCTCGCCGATGTCGGTCTTGCGCGGCAGCTTGTGCGTGATGTGAAACAGCTCGGAGATTTCTTCCTTGGTCCGGTGAACCGCGGGCGCGATAAGGTGCGATGGCGTCTCGCCGGCCTCCTGAATGATGTATTCGCCGAGATCGGTCTCGCGGACTTCGATCCCGGCGGCTTGCAGAAAAGCATTGAGATCGGTTTCCTCGCCGAGCATCGATTTCGACTTGATGATCTTGCGCACCTGGTTGCGGCGCGCGATGTCGAGCACCAGCTGGTTGACCTCCTGCGCGGTCTCGGCCCAGTGCACCTGCGCACCCCTGGAAATTGCATTGCGCTCGAATTCTTCGAGCAGATAATCGAGATGCGCAAGTGCGAAGTCGCGGACCTGCTTGGCGCCTTCGCGGATGTCTTCGTAGTTGTCGAGCTCGAGAATGGAGCTCGCCCGGCCGCCGACCATGCGACCGCGCAGATTGGTGAGAGCGCGAAGAAGATGCGGGTTATCGAGATTCTTCGACGCCGCCTGTTTGAATTGCGCGGATTTTATTTCCATATCAGCTCGAATACCAAGAGCGGCGAGCCGTAAGCGTGGCGCCGATAACGGGCAAGCGTGTCATGCCTGATCCTCAGTCATACCCCCGAGCACCTCGGCCACATGCAGTACACGCGTACGCGTATCGCCGCGGCGGCGAAGGCGTCCTTCGATATTCAACATGCAGCCGAGGTCGCCCAGTACGACGGCATCGGCCGCGCTCTGTTCGATGTCGCTGCATTTCTGATCGGCGATTCGCGTCGAGATGTCTTCGTACTTGATCGAGAAGGTGCCGCCGAAGCCGCAACACTGCTCTGGCGTGGCCATTTCTTTAATGGTCAGACCTTGCACGCAAGACAACAACGCGCGCGGCTGCGATTTCACGCCGAGCTCGCGCAGGCCGGAGCAGCTGTCGTGATAGGTAACCGTGCCGGCAAACGTGCCGGGTACTGCCTTTAGTTTAAGTACGTTGATCAGGAAATCGGTGAGTTCCCAAGTGCGCGCCGTGAGGCTATCGACTTCAGGTTTGAGCTCCGGGAACTCAGCGAGCAATTCCGCGTAGTGCGCCTTGATCATTCCAGCACAGGAACCAGAAGGCGAGACAACGTAGACGCAGTCGGCGAACTCGCGCAGGAGTTTTCTGGCGAGCAGCTGCGCACCCTTGCGATCGCCGGAGTTGTAGCCGGGCTGTCCGCAACAGGTCTGCGATGTCGGCACGATCACCTCGCAGCCGGCGTCTTCCAGAAGCTTGATGGCGGCCAGGCCGATGCGCGGCCGAAATAGGTCTACCAGACAAGTGACGAACAAACCAACTTGCATCGCGAGAAGTGGCAAATGAGGAGATGCGGGCGACTCTTAACTCGACGTGGCCGGCGCGCTGCCATCGAAGACTTGGTCGAACAGCAGGCGCGGACAACGGTGCGCGGGTCGAACACGCAGATTCTTCGAAGATCATAGCATACGGTGCGTAGACGTCCGGCCGATGCAAAATCACCCGCGCAAAACAAAACCGCCGCGGTGAGCGGCGGTTTGCGAGAGCAGAAGTTCGAGTCCGACCTAACCCATGCGAGGTCTATGCGTACCGAGGTTTGGCGTCACGCCTAGTTCTTCGACCCAGCGTTTGATGCGATTGGCGTCCGCGATGCGGGAAAGCTTTCCCCATGAATCGAGCAACACGATGATCACCGGCTTGGTGCCGATCGTCGCCTGCATCACGAGACAGCGCCCCGCTTCGCTGATATATCCGGTCTTCGATAATCCGATTTCCCAATGCCCGCCGCGGACCAGACCGTTGGAATTGCGAAACGCAACCACTCGGTGAAAGCGGCGACCCATCAGCGCGATGTTATGGGACGAGCTGGTGGTGAACTCGCGGATCAGCGGATATTGGTATCCGGCATTGACCATGAGCGCGAGATCATGCGCAGTGGAAACATTGCCGGGATTAAGTCCAGTCGAATCGAGGAAGCGGGTATTGCCCATGCCGAGATTTTTCGACTTCTCGTTCATGGCTTGAACGAATGTCGCCGTGCCGCCGGGATAAACACGTGACAGCGCAGCAGCCGCGCGATTCTCGGAAGCCATCAATGCCAGTTTGAGCAGTTCGCGGCGCGTCAACGTAAGGCCAAGCTTGAGTCGCGAGCGCGTTCCTTTCAGCAGATCAACGTCGGCGCCGCTGATCGTGATCGGCTCATCGAGCGGCAACCCGGCGTCGAGGACGACCATCGCGGTCATCAGCTTGGTGATCGACGCGATCGGCATGACCGCGTCTGTGTTCTTGGCGTATAGCAGCTGGCCCTCTTCCTGGTCGATGACCAGCGCGGCGGCGGATCGCAGCTTCAACAGGCCTTGCCGCGCGAGCGCATCTTCGCCCCACACATTGTTCAGTTTGTTCTGGCTGGGTGCGGTCTTGATTGTCGGATCCGCACTAGGCAGCTCGATCGGCTGCGGCAGCGGCTCGACGACCTGGGGCACGTTGGAAATCAACACCGGGTCGATGGATTGCGCGCTTGCCAACAGCGGCAGCGCGAGCGATGAGACGACAATCAATTCCTTCAGCATGACTATTCCGGATCGGACGCTAATTATTCGAATCGCTTGCAGGCCCTGGCGGGCGGCGCAAACACCTTGATTGCCGAGATGCTTATCGGCGTAGTCAGACGTCTCTTAAGCATGACACATACCAAACACTTCTTGACGCTCTCGAAACTTATCAAAAATCATCGGGTAAGGCAATACTCCTAAAGTTATCGTTTAGCCCATTACCGGGGCCGAGCTATCTTAGCGTTAGTTGCGCCCGCGGTGATGCATTTGCCGAAATTAGGCGTTAACCCGCCATACAGAGTACAAACGAGATTCAACGCTCCAATGCGAACCGCCACAACAAACGTGTGCCTTTAATAAAACGATCCGCGCAATTCTGGTCAGCGAGATCGCAACCTACGCGTTAAATAGCCGGGGCGAAAAAAAGGCCGGCGAGGGGGCGCCGGCCGTCGGAGAGGGGAGCTCCGATCGACATCAAGTGTAGCGAAACAGACTTACCACATCCTTACCTTGGAAGGTGACCTCATGCGTATCCTCGTAGTAGAAGATGATCCCGTTTTGCGCGATGGTCTGTGCCGCTCGTTGCGTCACGCCGGTTATGCCATCGATGCCGCCGAAGACGGCAAACTCGCCGATGAATTGTTGTCCGTTCACGCGTTCGATCTCGTCGTGCTCGACCTGGGCTTACCTGGTATTGACGGCTTGGAAGTCCTGCGCAGATTGCGCCGTCGCGCAAGCACAGTGCCGGTGTTGATTTTAACTGCCCGCGATGCCGTCGAGGATCGTGTTGCAGGTCTGGACTTCGGAGCAGACGACTACATGGTGAAGCCGTTCGAGCTCGCAGAATTCGAAGCTCGCGTGCGGGCGCTCGTGCGCCGTGCGCAATCCGCAACGACGGCGCGCATCAGCCACGGCGCGCTCACACTGGACACGGCCGCACGCCGCGCGTTTGTCGGCGACGTTGCGCTCGATCTCTCGGCGCGCGAGGTCGCGCTGCTCGAAGCTTTGCTGCTCAGCACCGGTCGCGTCGTCAGCAAAGACCAACTCGCCGACCGCTTATACGGTGTCAGCGATGAAGTGGGTCCAAATGCCATCGAAGTATTCGTGCATCGGTTGCGGCGCAAGATCGAGCCGGCCGGCGTTGCAATACGCACGATTCGCGGACTCGGCTATTTGGTAGAAAAACCGGCTGTGGCAGAACTGGCCGCCAGATAACGTCGCGGCTCTAACGGGCGTGCTGCAAACTCGGGGCGCGTTGTGACGCCATCGGACGAGGTCTGGTCGCTGCGGCGACGCTTGACGGCTTGGTTGCTGGTTCCACTGGTCGTCTGGTCGCTCGGCAGCACCGCATTGGCCTATCTTCTGGCGCTTCACTTCACGACCGAGGCCTACGACCGTTCGCTGCAAGCTGCCATCCTCGATCTCGAACGTCAGATCGCGGTTGTGGATGGCGAGCCGCGGCTCGATTTGCCCGAAGCCGTGCTGAAGATGTTGGAATGGAACGAGGCGGATCGCGTGTATTACCGTGTACAGACGGTGTCCGGCAAATTGCTGGCCGGCGACGCGGATCTCCCGAACGTTCCCCGGCTCACGCCGGGGCAGACGCGCTACTACGACGGCGCACTCGGCCCTGCAACCGTGCGCGCGGCCGCGGCATACGCGCGCGTACCGGGCGCGCAGGATGCCATCGTTCTGGAGGTCGCAGAATCGACCGAAGCGCGCCGCGCGATCACACGCGAAATCTTATTCGCGACGCTAATTCCGGAAACCGTACTGATCATGATTGCGGCGATGGGTGTGTGGTATGGCGTTGGGCGCGGCTTGGGACCGCTCGCGCGGCTGGAGCAAGAAATCAGCCGCCGCTCGGACCGCGACCTGAGCCCCGTACACACGCGCCGCGCGCCGCGCGAAGTGCGGCCCTTAGTTGACGCCATCAACGCACTGCTCGCACGTCTGGACAGCGCACTCGCAGCTCATCGACGGTTCGTCGCAAACGCAGCCCACCAATTGCGTACGCCGCTTGCCGGCTTGCGCACGCAGACCGAGCTTGCTCTGCGCGAGACGGAAGTCGATGCGATGAAAGTTTCGCTCAACCAGGTTCAGCAGTCGGCCGGTCGCGCCGCGCGCCTGGTCAATCAAATGCTGTCGCTTGCGCATCTGGAGCCACGCAGCGGTCGTCCTCTGCAAGCGGAACGCCTCAAGCTGAGCGAACTCGCGCGCGACACGACCGCCCGCTGGGTACCGCAAGCGTTGACTCACAGCATCGATCTTGGATTCAACGGCTGCGATGGCCCCGCAGTGGTGTTCGGAGATCGACTGTTGCTGGAAGAAATGCTCGGCAACCTTATCGATAACGCGGTCCGCTACACCCCGGCCGGTGGCGAAGTCACCGTCAGCGTATTGACCCGCGAAGATGTCGCCGTGCTGTCAGTCGAGGACACCGGCCCGGGCATCCCGGAACACGAGCGCAGCAACGTACTCGAGCGTTTCCATCGCGGTAGCCCGGCCGGTTCGAGCGAAGGCAGCGGGCTTGGTTTAGCGATCGTGCGCGAAATCGCTGTAACGCACGGCGCGCGAATATCGCTCGATGAAGGCGAGTCTGCTCAGGGCACCCGCGTACGCATTATCTTTCCTGCACACAGCTGAGAGCGCGAAAAGGCTGGTGCGGGCGTGTGTTTGTCGCAGCTCGAGCGATCAGGTTTCTTCGGGAATGGTAAATGCTGCCAGCGGCGTAGGTACAGCCTTCGCACGGTCGGCTTCTTCACGCTGCTGCAGAGCCCACATCTGCGCGTACGCGCTCCTGCGATCGAGCAATCCGTGGTGCGTCCCACGTTCGACGATGCGCCCATGGTCCATCACCAGGATCTCGTCCGCGTCGACGACGGTCGACAATCGATGCGCGATAATCAATGTCGTGCGATCACGCGCGACGCGTTCGAGCTCGGCTTGAATGCTTTTCTCCGAACGTGAATCGAGTGCGGAAGTCGCCTCGTCGAACACGAAAATCTTCGGATTCTTCAATATCGCACGTGCGATGGCGACCCGCTGCTTCTCTCCGCCCGAAAGCTTGAGGCCGCGCTCACCCACCATCGCGTCGTACCCATCCGGCAGACTTTCGATGAAATCGTGAATGTGCGCAGCCCGGGCTGCGTCGAACACCTCTTCGCGCGAAGCCTCGGGGCGTCCGTAGTTGATATTGTAGAAGATGGTGTCGTTGAACAAGACAGTGTCCTGCGGCACGATGCCGAGACTTCCGCGCACGCTGGTTTGCGTGACGTCGCGAATGTCCTGCCCATCTATCGTTATCCGTCCGCCGCTGACGTCATAGAAGCGGAACAGCAGACGCGCTAGCGTGGATTTCCCCGATCCGCTCGGACCGACCACGGCGACGGTTTTCCCCGCAGGAACCTGAAAGCTCACATCGAATAGAATCTGGCGCCGCGATTCATAGCTGAAGTTGACGTGTTCGAACGCAACTCTTGCCTGACCCGGCATCAAAACGCGTGCATCCGGCTTATCCGCCACATCGCGATTCTCGCGCAGCAGCCGGAACATCTTGTCCATGTCGGTCAGCGATTGCTTGATCTCGCGATAGACCATGCCCATGAAGTTGAGCGGAATGTAGAGCTGGATGAGAAGGCCGTTGACCAGCACCAGATCGCCCAACGAGAGGCGATGCGCCACCACGCCCTGAGCGGCGAGAATCATCAACAGGGTCAGCGCGACCGCAATGATTGCGCTTTGTCCGATATTGAGCAGCCCGAGCGACGCTTCGTTTTTGACTTCCGCGGTTTCGAACTTGCGCAGATTGTCGTCGTAGCGGCGCGCTTCGAACTCTTCGTTGTTGAAGTACTTTACCGTCTCGTAGTTCAGCAAACTGTCGATCGCGCGCGCGTTTGCTTTCGAGTCGAGCTCGTTCGCGCGTCGGCGGATTTCCATGCGCCATTCCGTCACCGAAAAAGTGAAGCCCAGGTAGAGCGTCACCGCTACGAAGGTGATTGCAGCGAAGCGCCAATCGAATTTCGTCAACAGCACGGCGGCCACCAATCCAAATTCCAGAATTACCGGAATGATGGAGAACAGCATGTACGACATTAACGTCGAAATGCCGCGCGTGCCGCGCTCGATGTCGCGCGATACGCCGCCGGTTTGCCTCTCGAGATGAAAGCGCAACGACAACGAATGAAGATGACGAAACACTTGCAGAGCGACCCTGCGTATCGCGCGCTTGGTGACGCGTACGAATACGATATCGCGCAACTCCGCGAACAGCGTAGTCGACAAACGCAGCACGCCGTAGATCGTCAGCAGCATGAGCGGCAGCACTAGCACCGCCGTCTTGCTGTCGAGCGCATCGACGATTCGCTTCATCAACAACGGCACGCCGACGTTTGCGACTTTCGCAGTCGTCAGAAAAAATAGCGCCAGAATCACGCGGCCTTTGAACTCCCAGAGATACGGCAGGAGCGTGCGAATCGTTCGCCACGATTCTCCGTTGCTTGCTGTGCGTTGCGATGTCAGAGTCGAATGCATTAAGTAAATATCAGGAACAGCGTGTTGAAGATTTCATCGGCGCCGCGTGTTATTGGAATGACTGGGTTTTGTTGGAACCGCTGGGTTTTATTGAAACGATTGGTTTTTTATTGGAGCCACTGGGTTTCTATTGGGGCGAGCGGCTGCGATCAAAAGCCCCAAGACAAACCGAAGCTGACGCCGGATCGCGATCTCGGACCCCAGCCCAAACCGGGTCCCCACCCCCAGCCCGCGCCGTATCCCCATGCCGGCCCCCACGGATCCCCGTACTACGCATCTGCATATCATCAATCTGCTCCGTAGCGATAACGCAATCGCCAATCGCGCTCGCGACGCAATCGTTCGCAGGCAACAACATCATCCGGCGGCCGCGCAGTCTTGCACTACGTTATTCGCACTGTCCGCAGCATTAGACGCCGAGTTTTGCCGGCTTGCCTGGGCGATCATGGGTGGATTCGCTCGCAGTCGCCACTGAGCAGCCTTCTCGGCATCCGGCGCGGTGCCAAATCCGTTTTGATAGGCTTCCGCGAGCCACGCTGCGGCCTGTGGACTGCCCGCCTCCGCTGCTGCTTGCATCCAATGGAAAGCCTCCATCGGAGCCTGTGGCACGCCGCGTCGGTCAGCGTACAGTCTGCCCAGAGCAAACATCGCCTCCTGGCTGCCGTGTTCAGCCGATCGCCGATACCACTCCAGGGACTCGCGCGCGTCCTGCGAGCTGCCGTGAGCGTAACGATCGCCCAGCTGTACCTGCGCCGCACGATCGCCGAGCTCTCCCGCTCGCCGCAGCCAAAGAAGCGCCTGCTGCTGATCGGCGCGCGTACCAAGCCCCTTGCCATACATCTCTGCCAGCAGCGACGCGGCGCGCGCGTCGCTATCTGCAGCGGGCACCAGCTCGCGCAACGCAGTCGCATAGTCGCCTCTCTGGATGGCATCTGCTCCGTGCGCATAGTCAGTGCGTGCAGCTCCCATGCACAGCGCGCATAACAAACCAACACCGATCGTTCTGTGCATCGCGACGTCCTCGTACGGCAACGTGGACAGCAATTGTAGCGCGGCGCGCACGCACGCCTGCATCGAGTCCACTAGAATCGCACCCATCACGTAACGAGCAAACGAGCCGATGCAAGGCGTACTGCTGGAAGACCTCACTTGGATGGAAGCGGAACGGGCACTGCATCGCGACGCACTCGTCGTGATCCCGCTCGGCGCTGCTGCGAAAGAGCATGGCCCGCATCTTCGCTTATCCAACGATTGGACTATGGCTGAATACTTCAAGCAGCGCGTGTTGCAGCAAGCGGACGTGATCGTCGCACCGACCGTTGCGTATTACTTTTATCCCGCTTTCGTGGAATATCCCGGCTCCGTCACCTTGCGCCTCGAGACCGCGCGCGACATCATCGTCGACATCTGCTCCAGTCTCGCGTCATTTGGTCCGCGTCGCTACTACGTCCTCAACACAGGCGTATCGACCGTTGCCGCGCTCGTTCCTGCCGGTGAAGCGCTTGCTCAACAGGGAATCACGCTTCGCTACACCGATATCTCATCGGTCGCGCCGGCCTTCGTTCCGGAACAGACAGGCGGCACGCATGCCGATGAAGTGGAGACGTCGATGATGCTCTACATCGCACCCGATCGCGTCGACATGAAACACGCTGCTCGCGATTATCACCCCGGACCCGGCCGGCTCACGCGGCAACCGAACAGCGGATCTACCTACTCCGCCACGGGTATCTACGGAGACGCCACGTTGGCGACTTGGAGCAAAGGCCGCGCCGCTGTCGAGGCGAGAATCGATGCCATAGTGAAGGATCTCGAGCGATTGCGCGCAGAGCCGCTGCTGCGGACACCTTGACAGAGTGCATTGCGAGCACGGGCATCAGATAGTTCGCACGCCGTATAATCGCTACCAGTAGTGACATCGCCAACCAAGGAAACGCACAGATGATAAGAACGGCACGCAGCCAGGCGGGGATGGGCTTCATCGCATGGTTGATCGTTATCGCGATCGGCGCTGGATTGCTCTTCGCCGCCTACATATGGGCCATGTTGAGCTGGGACTATTCCGATGGAGAACGCGCCGGCTGGGTGCAGAAGCTCTCGCGCTCGGGCTATGTCTGCAAAACCTGGGAAGGCGAGATGGCGATGGTGTCGTTACCCGGATCTGTGCCAGAGAAATTCTTCTTCACAGTGCGCGATGAGCAGGTTGCACAGCAGATCAACGTAGCGATGGGCAAGCGAGTCGCTCTGAATTACGAGCAGCATATGGGTCTGCCGTCCTCATGCTTTGGTGATACCGGACATTTCGTAACCGGTGTCAGAGTCATCGATGAAGCCATGGGTGGTCCCATGAGCGCGCCTGCTGCGCCGGTGCCAAGCGCGCCGGCAATGCCATCCGCACAGCCCTCGAGCACGCCTGCCGTGCAAAAATAGGCTCGCACGCCCGCTGTCACCCAGCCGCGATCTGACGCCGAGACTCACGCTTCCATCAAACCTACGCGTTATCGAGCGCGACTGGCTCGAGTCCAACAGCGTGGTTGCCTAGCAAAGGGCGACAACCTGCTGATCGACGCCGGCTACGTCGCACAAGCGGATGCGGATGTGGATGCGTCTTCTGCGTGCGCTCGCAACGTCGGAGAGTGCACGCTCTATCGCATCGCCAAACGCATTGCTATCACGACCGTACGCGCGGCAACGTTTCGCTCGACCGACTTACGGCTGCACGGTTGCAATTCCAGCCTCCGAACTTCCGACGACGCTGGGACGCGCGTGCACTGTGGCTGAAATACGCCGATCAACGCGCGGAGAGTACGACACAGCGGCGAGACTCACTTCTGAAAACGATGTATCGCTGAGGAACTGGAGTGGCGCGCAATCGCAGCGCCCGGCCGTGACATGGGTGCGCTGATGTTCTTCTGCGGACAAGCGCGCCTGCTGATTCCGGACACGCGCTGTGAAGGAACGGATTCGGGTGGTGACGCATCGACGGACCGCCGCCAATGCCGGCGGCGTGAGACAACGCGCTCAGCGTTCGCGCGCGGCTTCCTGGAACGCCCTGCGTACGGGGGACAAAACGTAATCCATGATCGTACGATTACCCAGCGCGATTTCTGCATCTACCTGCATGCCGAGGGACAGTGCTGAACGCCATCGGTCTCGAGGTATTGAGATTTCAGTACGACGAAACTGCGAAAGCCGTGACCGGCCGGCACGTCTTTGCGTTCTTTGCCGCCGTCTGAAGGCGGCTGTTCGTTCAGTCCGCACTGATAGTAACTACGATGCCATCGACCATGCCGTATTTTTGAAATGGATACGGCGCTATCTTGACTCTCACGTTTTGACCTGCGCGGACGAAACCGCGATCAAGGTTGCTCACCCAAACTTCCGCACGCACCGGCTCCGCGGCTGGAACAATGGTCACCAGTAAGGGGCCGGGAGATAACACTGCGCCCTCGGTGTGCGTGGCCAGGATCCACAAAAAGTGATCGCGCTCCAGCGGCGTAGCCAGCATCGTGGGAACTTAAGTGCGATTTGCGGAGGCCGAACACGACCGTTACTCCAAGCGGGGGGGGTGAGGCGTCTACAGCAACCGTCGTGCCACGGTGGCTAGGTCGGAGGCGTGGGACCGCGATGCGTGCTTCTACGTGGTGCAATGAACCGGTCATGGCAGTCGCAGTCCAAAATACAGCGGGGGAATTCAACGTGGATCTGGAAATCAGGACGTAGTCGCGCCATATACACGATGTAAACGCAGGCGTGTCTTGCGCGTTCGTGTGAATGCGGGCGACTTGGGAGATAGGCAATGTACCGAAACATACTTTTGGCCACACTGATCGCAGTGGGCAGCATGTCAGCGCGAGCCTTCGACTTTATCGACGAAGCACAGGTCGTTGCGGCAACGCCGATCTACGAGACGGTCAATCAGCCGACGCAGGATTGCTGGAACGATACAGGCGCACCGGTAACCACTACGACCTACGTCGATGCGCCGCCGCGTTCGTACGGTGGAGCCGCCATCGGCGGAGTTGCCGGCGGGGTAATCGGCAATCAGATGGGCGCCGGTAATGGACGCATTGCCACCACAGCGGTCGGCGCGGCGGTCGGCGCGATTGCAGGCGATCAGATCGATAACGGCACCGATCAGCGTTCCTATCTGGGGTCAGTCATCGGCGGTGTCGCGGGTGGGTTGCTGGGCTCGACCATCGGCCATGGCAATGGCCGCGCCGCCGCGGCAGCGGTCGGTGCGGTCGGCGGCGCGCTGCTCGGCGATCGTATCGACAACCGCGATCGCTATCGCGGCCGCTATGTCGACACCTACCAGCAGCCGCAGAGCACGCAGCACTGCAGAAGCACAGACAACTACCGGCAGGTCGTCACCGGTTATACGGTTCTGTATCGCTACAACGGGCGCGAAGCGGAAACGGTGCTGCCGTATAAGCCGGGCCCGACGATCAAAATCGGAATCGGCCCGGCCGACGCCGTTCGGTCGCGTTAGACACAGTTAGCAGAGGACTGCCTGGACAGCGCTCCAGCTTCAAGAGCGGCCGCCTTGCCCGCTTGCTTGTCTGTCCTTGCTCTCGTCTGATTCGCCGATATCGGCGCTGCGCGACAACAGAGCCGACAACGCCGCATGGTCGGAAAACTTCGACCAGTGCGGACCGCGATGGACGTGCGCCAGCTTTACCGTGAACCCGCGCACGTAGATCCGATCCAGGTGCAGCACCGGTAGCATCGCCGGATAGCTGCGCGCCGGTCCTCTGCCGTAGCTCTCGAACACCTCTTGCACGTTGAGTGCACGGACCAAATACTCGCTCGCACGGCGCGTCCAATCATTGAAATCGCCGGCGATGATCAGCGGTTCGTTGTGCGGCACCAGTCGGTCGATGCGCTTTGCCAGCGCGCTGAGCTGCTTCTCGCGCCACACGCGAAGCAGCCCCAGGTGCACGTTCACCGCATGCAGCTTGCGGTTCCAGCCCGGGATCTCGATCTCACAGTGCAGCAGCCCGCGGCTCTCGAGCCGATGCATCGAGATATCTTCGTTGTCCCACCGCGTGATCGGAAACTTGCTGAGAATCGCGTTGCCATGATGCGCGTCGTCGACGACTGCATTGCGCCCATAGGCAAAGTCGCGCCATACGGAATCTGCGAGAAACTCGTACTGGGGCGCAGTCGGCCAGTTCTTATGACGCTCCGCTAGACGGGCATGAAAGCCGACGACCTCTTGCAAAAAGACCAGATCAGGTTCCATCGATTGCAGATGCTCGCGCAACTCATGCAGACTCACACGG
>JBBRGM010000044.1:0-16506 GCA_038240725.1 Burkholderiales bacterium
TGAGGGGCACGGCCTCGATCATGCGGCGCTGGCGCAATGGGCGGAGCAGATCGCGGAGCTCAAGCGCCGCGGCTATCAGGTCTTGCTGGTATCGTCCGGTGCGATAGCCGAAGGCATGCTGCGTCTGGGATGGCCGAAGCGTCCGAGTCAATTGCACGAGCTGCAAGCAGCAGCCGCGATTGGGCAAATGGGACTGGTGCAGGCTTATGAAACCTGTTTTCGCACGCATGGGCTGCACGCCGCGCAGATTCTGCTGACGCACGAGGATCTGGCAGATCGCCGGCGTTATCTAAACGCACGCTCGACGCTGCGCACATTGCTCGAGCTCAACACGATCCCGGTCATCAATGAAAACGACACCGTCGCGACAGACGAGATCAAATTCGGCGACAACGATACGCTCGGCGCACTGGTAACCAATCTCGTCGAGGCCGATGCGCTGGTCATCCTCACCGACCAGGCCGGCCTGTTTACCCGCGATCCGCGCCGCCACCCCGACGCTACGCTCGTCGCCGAGGGGAAGGCGGGCGACCCTGAGCTCGTACGAATGGCGGGCGGCGTCGGCAGCCACATCGGCAGCGGCGGCATGCTCACCAAGATTCGCGCAGCCCAGCGCGCGGCGCGAAGCGGCGCTCACACCATCATTGCGTCGGGCCGCGAACCGCGGGTACTGCTGCGCTTGAGCGATGGCGAGATGATCGGCACCCAGCTCATCGCCGAGACGATGACCTTGGCAGCGCGCAAGCAGTGGATCGCCGATCATTTGCAGGTGCGCGGCCGACTCAGCCTCGACGCCGGTGCCGCCCGCGCGCTGATCAAGGACGGCAAAAGCCTGCTGCCCATCGGCGTGCATGAGGTCAGCGGCGATTTCGACCGCGGCGAGGTCGTGAGCTGCCTCGATCCTGCCGGACACGAGATCGCGCGCGGTCTGGTGAACTACAGCGCCGCCGAAACGCGCCGCATACTGCGCGCGCCGAGCCACGAGATCGAAGCTCGGCTCGGCTACATCGACGATCCCGAGCTCATCCATCGAGACAACTTGGTGCTGTTGTGACTGGCGCCGTTCCCAACTTGAGAGACCCAACCATGCGGCTCGCTATCGCCTTCGCACTGATATCGCTATCCCTCGATTGCAGCGCGGCCGGCGCCGACCAAATTCGTGAAGGCATGTGGGAGATAGCGGTGAGCGCTGAAGCCGGCGGCCAACCGCTGAGCAAGACGCCGATGGTGACGCGTCAGTGCGTCAGCCAGCAGAGCGTGAAGGACCTGATGACGCAGATGGGCGGCGCGGGCGCCTGCCAGGTTTCCGACTTTCAGCAAACCGGCGGCCATGCGAGCTGGAAAATCGCGTGCAGCGGACACATTCAGGTAACGGGCACCGGTTCCACGGAGATTGCTGGGGATACATTCAACGGCAGAATGGATCTGGCAGTAAACATCGATGGGCAATCGCTGCCGATGGTGCAGACCTTCACGGCGCGGCGCGTTGGGGAATGCGAATAGACATCTGGGTGGACACGCTGCCACGCTTGCACGAACACGAGGTCCAGTTCGCTTGCGCGTTCTAGATCGCCCGCGTATTCGGTACGGAACTATTCGCTGCGTGGTACGCGTGGATCTGGCCGAGGCGGGTTCTTCAGCAGCTTGACCAGCTTTTGCGAATCGCCAGCCGGCTCGCTCGTCAAGACGCCGCCTGAGCAGAAGTAGTCCTGATACAAGGTGCGCTGATAGTTGTTCAGATTGATCATCTGAATATTGCGCCACTCCGGATCTTCATCGACCGCCCAGGTATGGTCGTCCCGACCGAAAGCGTAGTCTTTCCACTCGCGCGTCTTGCAGCGCAAGGCCGCGAAGCGCACGTTCGTTTCGTTTGCCGGACTGCGAATCAACACCACGAAACGAACGATGCGGTCCTTGCCGACAGTCAACGTCGATGTGTCGATGAAGAAGCGATTGGTGGTCTGACCGCGCAACGCGAACTCGCGCAGATCGGAGTCCTTCGGGTAAGCCGGCGGCGTGGCCTGCTGCTCGACGAATTTTTCTTCCTCCGGCGCGTTCAGGATGGGATTTTCCTTATCGCGCCGGCGTACCGCTTCTGCTGGGCCGGCCAGTCCGATCGCAAACAGCGCGATCATCGCGGCTCCAGCGGCCCGGCGTGTGCAGAAGGCGGCGATCATCAGGCGTATATATGCTCGCGTGTGAGCGGATACGATGACGTTCCGCCCGGCAGCGTCTTCACGCCGAGCAGCTGGTAGATCGAAATCCAGCCGCGGCTGAAGCCATGCGCGGACCCCGCCATGTAGATCAGCCAGGTGCGCAGTTTTTTCTCGCCGACCATTGCCCGCGCCTCTTCCCGGCGCGCTTCCAATCTTTCGACCCAGTGCCAAAGCGTTTTCGCGTAATGCGGCCGTAGACATTCTGCGTCCCATACTTCGAACCCCGCACGCGACATCTGCTCTATGACGGCGCTCACGTGCATGAGCTCGCCGCCGGGAAAGACATATTCCTCGACGAAGTCGCCTATGCCATTGCCGAGCGCAGCGTGCTCGAGGGAATTGGTGGTGATGCCGTGGTTCATGACGACGCCGCCGGGCTTCAGCAGCGCATTCATCTTGGCGAAGTAGGCCGGCAGATTGCGTTTGCCTACGTGCTCGAACATGCCGACGCTGGAGATCTTATCGAACAGCGCATCCTCGGGCACGTCGCGATAGTCCTGCAGGCGAACCTCGCAAACGTCCTCGAGGCCGAGCTCGCGGATTCTTTGCGACGCAAATTCGTGTTGACCCTCGCTCAGCGTGATGCCGACCGCCTTGACGCCGTAGTGCCTTACCGCCCATAGAATTAGGCCGCCCCAGCCGCAGCCGATATCGAGCAGCCGCTCGCCGGGCTTGAGCAGCAACTTGCGGCAGATGTGATCGAGCTTTTGTTCCTGCGCTTGATCCAGCGTGTCTTCCGCGTCCTTGAAGTAGCCGCACGAATAGACCCGGTTGCGATCGAGCCAGAGCCCGTAGAAGTCGTTGCCGACGTCGTAGTGCTGCTGAATATTTCGGCGGTCGGCAGACTTGCTGTGGCGCCACCATTTCCAGCCGCCGGTGGGTGCGCGATAGACCTCGTGATCGCCGGAGACGAATGCCTCGCCGAGCTGCAGGACTTCGCGAAAATTGCCTTCCAGATCGATCTCGCCTTCGACATAGCTCTTCGCCAGCTGACCAAGGCTGGGATTCGCCAGATGAATGAGTGCCTGCGGCGAGCGAACCGTCAAAGTGACAGGTGACGGCGCGGGAGCCGCGAAGGTTTGTCCGGTCCAGAGCTTGACGTTAACCGGCGCTTGGACGCTGCGAAGGCGTCGCTCAACCATGCTGAGGACGCGGTTTTCTATTATGGCGCTGCCCATTTTGGTCTCCGAGCGCCGGTGTATTAGTATGCTTGAAGGGCCGGACGCGCCGTTATTCTACCCACGGAAACCGAATTTACGAAATCCCCCCGTTAGTTGCCTGCCGCTGCTAGAAGGTCAGATCCTTCATCAGAGATTCCCGCACCGGGCTCGGAACCGGGTCGAGCGTAGCCTGATAGTTCGGATGATCAACGCCCATTCGGATGTTCGCCCCAGCGGCTAGCGCACGCTTCATCGAAACATCCAGCTCGAAGCGGAGAAAATGCACGGACGAGGTTTTCTCCTCGGTCTCGCGATCCAGGTCTTCATCCGCTATCGCATAGACACGCGGGCAACCTTCGATCTGAATCCAGACGCGATCCTCGATGCCGATCATGCGGCCGAGCGCAACCTGCCGCTCGATCGCTTCGCCGTATTCGATCATCATCGTCGACTTCCAGTTGCCGCCATCCGGAATCAGGGGCGTGTACGCATCGATCTCGCCCTGGATGCCGTCTTCCTCGAACACGCGCTCTACGCGCAGCATCTCTTGGATCTGGTAGCGCATGGTCATCTCGTCTTCGAACAGCAAGGTGACGTTGGCGCCGAGATGCACGCTGCGGTTTTTCTTGTGTGCCATCACATTTGAGCGGAATTCCTTACGCACCTTGGAATAATGCTCCAGGCTCATCAGGCTTTCGCGTGTGATGGCGGGCATGCGTTTCTTCCTTTTCGCTACTGCAGTGGGCATTCACAAATCTCCTGGTTCAGCGCAGCCGCTAACCGCGCTCTGTTCGACCGATGCTTAGTTTTCGAGAAGCGAGCACTGGCGATTTGCTCGCGCCAAGGTGCAGCAGTCGGACCTGCCGCGATTATCCTGAGTCGGCGTGTGGTCACAGACCGTATGCCAGACGGATGAGACTCAGCGGATGTTGCTTTTGAGCTTGGCTCTCAGGGCCGATGCCTTGCTGGATATGGCGAGCGGCAATTGGACAGTCAGAGCTGATGTAGTCGGGTGAAGTTCCCGCCATCGCCTTGAATACCGGCCGGCCGATCTTCATCGACCCGGCGAAGTATTCCGTCTTGACGCCCCAAGTGCCGTCGTGACCTGAACAGCGCTCCACCGTATTGACCTCGGTGCCGGGCACCAGGCTCAGGATCTCCCTGGTCCGCTGCCCCATGTTCTGCACGCGCAAATGACACGGCACGTGATACGACACACGGCCGATGCGTTGCTTGAAATCGGTCTTCAACAGGCCATCCCGATGGCGCAGAGCCAAGTATTCGAATGGATCGAACATGGCCGCGGCCACCTGTGCGATCTCTGCATCTTCGGGAAAAATCAACGGCAGCTCCTGCTTGAACATCAAAGTGCACGAGGGAATCGGCGTCAGAATCGCATAGCCTTCTTGCGCCAGACTTAAGAGTGGAGGCAGATTGGCCGACTTCAACCGAGCCACATCTTCGAGGTCGCCGAGCTCCAGTTTCGGCATCCCGCAGCACGCTTCTTTACGCACCAGCACTGTGGGGATTTCGTTGTGCTCGAGCACCCGCAACAGATCGAGCCCGATTCCCGGCTCGTTGTAATTCACGTAGCACGTCGAAAAAATGGCGACTTTGCCGGATGCGTGCGGACCATCCTTGACTTCGAAGTCGCTGCGCGGGCGCGCCTGACGCCGAAAGGTCGGGCTCGCGTACTCCGGCAGCACGCGCTCTTTTGCGACGCCTAGCGCGCGCTCCAGAATCTCTCGCGTTGCCGGCGTGCTGTTGATCTTGTTCACCGCGTGCACTACCACCGGAATCGATGCCAATTTGCCGACCGCATCGGTGCTGGACAAAATGCGATCGCGCAGTGGGGCGCCGCTTTGTTTGAATTTCACCGCCTTCGCGCGAAGCATCAGATGCGGAAAGTCGATATTCAGCGGGTGCGGCGGCACGTACGGACATTTGGACATGAAGCACATGTCGCACAGATAGCACTGGTCGACGACTTTGCCGAAGTCTGTTTTGTTCACGCCATTGACTTCGCCGGTCGCACTCTCGTCGACGAGATCGAACAGCGTCGGAAACGCGTTGCACAGGTTGAAGCATCGGCGGCAGCCGTGGCATACGTCGAACACGCGCTCGAGCTCGTGCGTGAGCGCGCCTGGGTCGTAGAAGGCCGGGTCCTGCCAATGCAATGGATGCCGCTTGGGCGGTTCGAGGTTGCCTTCGCGCATAAAGACCCCGCGTTGGAGTAAGCCGTGCGATGAAGTGGAAAGACACCCGCGCTGGACAACGGGAAAAACAAAAGGCGCGAAGCGATGCGCTCCGCGCCTGAGCTTGACTGGCGTTGCGGGTTTAGTCGACCAGCGCGTCCAATGCTTTTTGAAAACGGTTGGCGTGCGAGCGCTCGGCCTTCGCCAGAGTCTCGAACCAATCCGCTATTTCGTCGAAACCCTCTTCGCGCGCCGACTTCGCCATGCCGGGATACATGTCCGTGTATTCGTGCGTTTCGCCGGCAATCGCCGCCTTTAAGTTGTCGCGTGACTTGCCGATCGGCAAGCCGGTTGCCGGATCGCCGACGGTCTCCAGATATTCCAGATGGCCATGGGCGTGGCCGGTTTCGCCTTCGGCGGTGGAGCGAAACACCGATGCGAGGTCATTTTGCCCTTCGACGTCGGCCTTGTTTGCGAAGTAAAGATAGCGCCGGTTCGCTTGCGATTCACCCGCGAATGCAGCCTTCAAATTGTCTTCGGTCTTGGATCCTTTGAGCGCCTGCGCCATGAAAATCTCCTCGAAGTCGGTGGTCTCGTTAACCTCACGCGCAACAGGGGAACTGCGGAACTTTTTCGCGCGAGGACTAAACAATTAGACAGGATCTAATACGTGATCAAAGTATAGGAAGGCAGGTGAGTGATGTCAAACGAATGGCGCTCGGCGCGCACCGTCATTTCGACACGGATTGCAGCACCGCTTGCACGAAAAGATCGAGCTGCGCGAAGTCCAGCCAGGCGCTACGACAACGAGATCGTGATCGGCATCGATCCAGATCATGTTACCGCCGGCGCCCAGCGCAAAGACACTCGATTCCGGCGCGCTCGGCAGCAGCTTGCGGGCGTCGTTGAGCCACCACATGAAACCGTAGTAGGGCGCGCTTTCGGCAGGCGACGTTGCCTGGTCGATCCAGCGCTCGGACAGGATTCGACGCCCCGCCCAGTTGCCTCGGCGAAGCATCAGGTAGCCTAGTCGCGCGTGATCCTGCGCGCTCGCCCACAGACCACCGCCCCAGTGACTGCCGCCGGCCACGACTTGCACGGCGAAGCCGCCGATCTGCAGATACGAATTGCGATAGCCGCGCCATTGCCACGTCGTGGACGCGCCGATCGGATCCATAACTTCGGCCTGCAGCACTTGCGGCAGCGGTTTCGTCCAGATTCGCTGCAGCGATAGCGCGAGCCGGTTCGCGCGCACTTCGTTGTTCTCCCAGAACGTCCCGGGCGGGCGCAGCGTTCGCTGGTAGCCGCGGCGCCGATCCGCAAGGTCGGGCTTATCCCACAGCGTGCCTTCCCATTCGCTGGTCTGGTTGAGCAGCATGCGCCACGTGACTTGGCTGTTGCGCGGACTGTCGAAACCGGTGTCGCGCACGGATTTCCAAAGCGGCTCATCGACGTCCCCGATCAGCGCGCGGTCGATCGCTAAACCGGCCAGCGTCGACAGGTAGCTGTTCGCGAGTCCGAAACTCATCTCCACGCGCTCCGGATCGCCCCACTCGGCAACGATGTATCCCTGGCGAACGATCACACCCGATGGTCCGGCTCGCGGTTTGATATCCCCAAGAACGCCGGGATAAGGTTCGCTTGCGCCGTCATTTTCAATCTGCGCCTGCAGGTCGCGCAGCCAGTTCGCTTCGTGCCCTTCTGCGAACCTCACTGCCGCAGTGAGTTTGTCCGGCAGCATGCCCACCGTTTCCGCCAGCCGATGCTCCCAGCTCTCGCCGGGGCCTGGAAAGTAGACGTCTTCGGCGCGCGCTGCCGCACATGCGACCGCGAGCAACAGGCAAACTACACTGGTGCAAATGCATCGCTGGTTCATAGACACGAGCGCCGTGGCGACGGGAAGTGCGCGTGAGCCCTGTAATGGTCCCGTTCTTGCTGCAGCGGCGCACGCCCATCCACCGAATCGATTTCGAGCACGCGATTCGCCGAGCTCAGCAGCGCGGTTCTCGGCGCGACGCCGGTAACAACACCCACCCCGACTCTACTTGCCCACATGCTGATCCGACCGAATATCGGCCTGCACGCAGACGAAGATGAGCTGAAAGGATTTTCCCGCACGATTGCGGAGATCGAATGGCTGCTGCTCATCCTGGTGTTGATCTATCTCGTCGCCGGCGGGCCGCACGACGAGGGACGCGCCGCCATCAGCATGGCGCTGTGTTTCTTCGGCGCATTTATTCTGTGTCTGCATTACGTCCAGTCCTACCGCCAGGAGACCAGAGTCAAGCTTGCGATCGAGACGTTCGTCATGATCGTGTTCATCACCTGGGTGGTCTGGTACGCGGGCAAGATGCAAAGCCCGCTGTTGAATCTGTATCTGCTGCCGATCATCGCCAGCGCACTGATTCTCGGCAGGCTGATGACGGCAGTGCAGATGCTCGCAGTCGGCGCCGCCTTCATGGCGCTGCACTACGATGCGCAATTCGGCACTCTGCTCACGATGAAATATTGGGGCGCGCTGCTCGCCCAGCTTGCGCCGGTGATTCTGGTTGCCTATATCACCACGATGCTGGCGGCCGACATCCGCTTCGCGCTGGACAAGATCAAGCGCGTGTCGGACACCGATGAGCTGACCGGCATCTACAACATGCGTGCATTCACGCTGATCCTGAACCGAACCTTCAAGCAGTCGATGCGCTATTCGCATCCGCTGAGCGTAATCATGATCGATTGCGACAACTTGAAAGCGGTCAATGATACCTACGGTCACGAAGCCGGCAACCGCCTGCTCCAGCATGTCGTGCGATGCGTGGCAGCGCAACTGCGCTCGTCCGACGTTCTCGCTCGCTTCGGCGGCGACGAATTCATCGCGCTGGTCCCGGAGACGAGCCCGGCGGCTGCCAAGGGTGTCGCAGAGCGTATTCGGCGTGCAGTGGAAGCGGCCTCTGCCGACATTCACGGAGCCGAAGTGAAAACCACCGTGAGTATCGGCTTGGCCGGCTACCCTGACGATGGCAGCGATCTCGACATGATCATGGATAAGGCCGGCAAGGCCATGTATCGCGCTAAGCAAGCCGGCCGCAACCGCGTCGTCGCGACGCAGGATCGCGATTAGCGAAACGCATCACGCGTTCGCGAGCGCGCGTTTTGCGTGCGCGGCAAGCTGGGTGCGAAACCACACCGCCAATACCATCAGCGCAATGCCGGCGCCACTGATCACCAGCTGAAAACCGGCACTCTCGATGCCGAGACCCAAGCTCCAAACGCCCGCGGCTTGTCCCAGAAACAAACTGAACGCAAAGATCGAGATCGCCGATCCGCGCGCGTGCGGAGCCATCTCGGTTGCCTTGGTTTGCAGCGTGTTGTGCAGCATGTAGAAGCTCAGTCCGAGCAAAACGAAGAATGGCACCGTCAGCTGCCACGCCGGCACCAGCACGATACCCGCGTAGCACAGGGCCAGCAGCACACCGCCGCTACGCACCAGACCTTGCTCGCCGAGACGGCGCACCAACGTGCGAACGGACACGCTGTAGATCACGCCGCCGATGCTGAACCCCGCCAACACCAGTCCGATCAACCCGTAGCCTAGGCCGAAGCGTTGTTTCAGATACGCGCCGAGGTAAGCGAGTGCGCCGTAGAACAAGAAGCCCTCGATGCAAACCGTCAGCAACATGATGCGCACCCAGCCGTCGCGGAGCAACTCGCGGTAGCGCACCAGGGGATTGACGTGCGGTCCGCTCGTGCTCGCGTGTGCCGGCTGCCGCGACTCGACAAACAGCGGGACCGCGACGGCGAGAAACACGAAACCCATGAGCAGAAATACCTGGCGCCAGCCGGTGTGCTCGCTGAGCAAACCGCCGAACACAGGGCCGAACGCCTGCCCGAGCAGCACCGCGCCCATGAATCGTCCAAGGGCGAGTTGCCGCGCGTGATACGGCACGTTGTCGCCGATGTACGCGAGCGCAAGCGGAATGATCGCGCCGGCGCCGATGCCGGTCGCGAATCGCAGCGCGGTCAGCGCACTCAGCGACGTGACGAAGTACGAAGCCATGCTCGCAATCGCGGCGATCAGCAACGCGATCGAAACCGTGCGCAGCTTGCCGAGGCGATCGGCGATCGGCCCGGAGACGAGCTGGAACAAACCATACGCGAGGGTGAACGCCGTCACGACCCGCGCAGCCGAGGCGACGCCGACGGAGAAGTCGTGGGCGAGATTCGGAATCAGCGGATCGGCGATGCGAAGATTCGCGCCGGAAGCGAACGCGGCGGCGCCGAGAAATTTGATCGATCGCTGTACGTGATGCGGCTGCGCGGGTGCGGATTCGGTCACAGCGAAGCTCGCGAGCCTTCAGAATCTATGGATGCACTCGCACGACGGCGGCCAGCGCGGAAATAGCTCGTATCGTCGTAGAAGGTCTCGTCACCGTTCGCCCCCCACCAGCCGGGAATGCCGAGAACAGGTACGGGCGCGAGGTCGCGCGGCGTGCGTAGACGACCGTTGTCGCTCACAGCAAGCGCCAGTTGCGCATCGACGTGTTCGAGCTGCGCGGCAATCGGCGAGCTCAGAAACGATTCGCTAACGTCGAACGTAAGCGCCTTGGCGGTCACACCGACGTAAGGCATCAGCAGCTTTTCGCATTGCGCATGACCGAACACGAACCAGCGCATATACCGCCGCACCTCGGCGCGCCGTGTCCAGAACAGCGTCTTCCATTGAAAATCGTGCAGCAGCTCGAGCAAAGCCGGATCGCTCGCCACGACCACCAGGCCATCTTCGTCGAACGCTGTGAGCGCATCGCGCATCGGGCCACGTCGACCTGGCGATTCGTTTGCCTTCGCCGCAACGTGGCGCCTGTTCAGCGCTGCCTTGGCGTGCGGAAGTGTCGCCCAGATCATTGCATTGAAAAAGTCGTGCACGCTGTGTTCGCGCTGTTCCACTTCTCCAGATTCGTAGACACGCTGCTCATAGCCGCCACGCTCATCACGCGCAGTCGCCACCGCGACGAGCTTGATGCATGCGCCGTTCGCGTTGACAACCTGCGCTTCATCGAGCAGCCGTTGCAATTGCGCTCGGCTGGGGAACGACGACAGATCGAGGCGCGCGAGCATCGGCGCCAGCGGTGCGAACGCAGCCGAACGAGCAATGAAATCGGAATTGAGCAATTGCGAACGAGAGCGGACCAAGGCAGTCGGGTAAGATTACGCCAGTTGCAATCCAGCATCAGACCCTTCAGTGCGCTGCCGCTCATCCACGACCGCTCATCCACCAAGCCTGGCGAGATCGATGTTCAATAACTTTTTCAACTGCCGCAGTATAACTTCGAACATCGCGGCAACACCGCAGTGGCTATTCGTCAATCTCCGAGCCAGTGCGCCCGGCTGCAGGCATGGCTGAGAGCGTCGACTGCGTCGTCATCGGCGCCGGCGTCGTCGGACTGGCGATTGCGCGCGAGCTGGCGATGGCCGGCCGCGAAGTCATTGTCCTTGAGGCCGCCGAAGGTATCGGCACGCAAACCAGCTCGCGCAATTCCGAAGTCATCCACGCCGGTTTGTATTACCCGAAAGGATCGCTGAAGGCGACGCTGTGCGTGGCCGGCAAAGAAATGCTGTATCGCTACTGTGCGGAGCGCGGCGTTGCGCACAACCGCATCGGCAAGATTGTCGTCGCCGGCACGCCGGACGAAATCCCGGCGGTGGAGGCGTACGTGACCAAGGCGCGCGGCAACGGCGTCGACGATCTGGTCTGGATGTCGGCGGCGCAGCTTCGTGAGATGGAGCCGGCCGTCGAATGCGTCGCCGGCTTCTTGTCGCCGTCGACCGGCATCATCGACAGCCATGCCTTGATGCTCGCACTGCAAGGCGACGCGGAAAATAATGGCGCCAACGTCGTGTTCTTCAGTCCGGTCGAATCCGGAACGGTGCAAGACGACGGTATCGTGCTGAATGTCGGCGGCACAGAACCGCTCACGCTGATCTGCAAGACCGTAGTCAATTCGGCCGGTCTGTTCGCGCAGAACGTTTCGCGTTCTATCGCCGGCGTGCCGCCGGATTCCATTCCGCCGCAGTACTTCGCCAAAGCGCATTACTACGCGCTCAGCGGCAAGACGCCGTTTCATCGGTTGATCTATCCGCTGGCGACGCACGCATTTCTCGGTGTGCACGTCACGTTGGATCTCGGCGGTCAGGCGCGCTTCGGACCGGACGTGTGCTGGATCGATGCGGTCGACTACACGTTCGACGAATTGCGCGAGCCGCTGTTCTACGAAGCCGTGCGCCGCTACTATCCGGCGCTCAAAGACGGCGCACTGCAGCCCGGCTATGCCGGCATCCGGCCGAAGATTTCCGGACCGGACGAGCCGGCTGCGGACTTCCTTATCCAAGGTCCGGCCGATCATGGCGTGCGCGGCATGGTCAATCTGTACGGCATCGAGTCGCCGGGTCTGACCGCGTGCCTGGCAATCGCAGAACGCGTAGCCGCCCTGCTGTCGCGCTGAGGCGCGCGCACGCGGCCGTGTTGATAACCCCCGGACCATAGTCTAGGATGCAGCATCATCCAATTTCGAGTCGGATCGCAGCCCCGGCTCGGTCCCGCGACACATCCGCAGCGCTCATGCGTTCGCCTCCGTTCCACAGGTGGCATCGTGGCGTCGAGCGGGACCATAGCAGCACACCGAATAACGCGGAGGAATTCGAATGGCCATTGCACTGAAACTAACCGTCAACGGCAAAGCCGTCGCCCGTGACGTAGAGCCACGCCGGCTACTGGTCGACTTCATTCGTGAAGACCTGCGCCTGACCGGCACCCACGTCGGCTGCGACACCGCACAGTGCGGCGCCTGTACCATCCATGTCGACGGCAAGGCGGTGAAGTGCTGCAACATGCTCGCCGCGCAAGCGAACGGCAGTGACATCGTCACCATCGAAGGCATCGCCAAGGCCGATGGCACGCTGCATCCGATGCAGGAAGCGTTTCGCGACAATCATGGTTTGCAGTGCGGGTTCTGCACGCCGGGCATGGTGATGAGCGCGATCGATCTGGCGCGCAATCGCAAAGATCTCGACGATGAAACGATCCGCGCCGAGCTCGACGGCAACATGTGCCGCTGCACCGGCTATCACAACATCGTGAAGGCGGTGAAGGCCGGCGCGCTGGCAATGCAGGGCTGACCTGCACCGATCGCGTCCGCCCACCGCCCATCGCCGCCGACAACTCGAGGACCGCTCATGTACCAGTTCAACTATTTGAAGCCGACCAGTCTCAGCGAAGCGGCTGCCATACTTGCCGGCAACAGCGACGCGAAGCTGCTCGCAGGCGGACAGACGCTGATTGCTTCGATGAAATTTCGGCTGGCGTCGCCATCCGACCTGATCGACTTGAATGCGATCCCCGACTTGAAGGGAATCAAGGTTGACGGCGGCACCATCACGATCGGCGCGATGACGCGTCACGCCGAAGTCGCGAACTCCGCAGCGATCGCGAAAGCGATTCCCGCGTTGTCGCTGCTGGCCGGTTGCATTGGCGATCGCATGGTGCGCAACATGGGCACGCTCGGCGGATCGGTAGCCAACAACGATCCGGCGGCTGATTATCCTGCGGCGGTCGTCGGTCTGAACGCGACGGTCAATACCAACAAACGCAAGATCGCCGCCGACGCGTTCTTCACCGGCATGTACGAAACTGCGCTCGCACCCGACGAGCTGATCGTCTCCATCAGCTTTCCGATCCCCAAGCGCGCGGGCTACATGAAGTTCAGGAACCAGGCGTCGCGCTACGCCATCGTCGGCGTGATGGTGAGCGATGGCGCCGATGGCGTCCGCGTCGCGGTCACCGGTGCGGGTCCCAGCGTGTTTCGAGTACCGGCGATGGAAACAGCGCTGCGCTCGAATTTCTCCGCTGCGGCTCTGGCAAATATCAAAGTACCTGCCGACGATTTGAATTCCGACATGCACGCCAGCGCCGAGTATCGCGCGCATCTGGTGTCGGTGATGGCGAAACGGGCGGTAGGAGTGGCATTGGGTTGACGCACAGCGCGGCGCTGCATTATCTGCGCCGCGTGTGTTGTCCGGCCGCACGTCCACTCGAACGATACGCAGCCGATCAAGGTACGAACGCAGCAAGCTGCCGATTTACGTTTGACGCAATGAGCGGCGTGTACGCGCCGCCTCACCCATCGTCTGCCCGCATTTCCGTGGACCCGCAGCATGCCGCCTAACCCCGCCGCTTCTCTTCCCGACAGCATCGATGCCACGCTGACGTTGCTCAACAGCGCCGATTACGTCGCTGAGCGCAGCCTCGCAACGGCTGTATTTCTGGCGTTGCGTATGGGCCGGCCGTTGTTTCTCGAAGGCGAAGCTGGTGTCGGCAAAACCGAGATCGCCAAAGCACTCGCCCATACGCTGAAGCGTCGGCTGGTGCGCCTGCAGTGCTACGAAGGTTTGGACATCGCATCGGCGGTCTACGAATGGAACTATCCGCGCCAGATGATCGAGATCCGCCTGGCGGAAGCCGAAGGCGTCACTTCGCGCGAAGGCCTCGGACAGGATATTTTCGCCGAGCGATTTTTGATCAAGCGCCCTCTGCTGCAGGCCTTGGAAAGCGACAGCGCCGGCCCGCCGGTGCTGCTGATCGACGAGCTGGATCGCACCGACGAGCCGTTCGAAGCGTACTTGCTCGAGGTGCTGTCCGACTTTCAGATCACGATCCCCGAGATCGGCACGATCAAGGCCGCGCAGCCGCCGATCGTCGTGCTCACATCGAATCGCACGCGAGAGATCCACGACGCAGTCAAGCGCCGCTGTCTTTATCACTGGGTCGATTATCCGACCGCCGCGCGTGAGCTGGACATCGTCACGCGCAAAGTTCCCGGCGCCGCGCAGCAGCTCTCGCGCGAAGTCGTCGCGTTCGTGCAAAAACTGCGCAGCATGGATCTATTCAAGCTGCCGGGTGTGGCGGAAACGATCGACTGGTCGCAGGCGCTGGTCGAGCTGGATGCGCTTTCCTTGGACCCGAACACGATCGACGACACCTTGGGGGCGCTGCTCAAATATCAGGACGACATCGCGCGCGTGCGCGGCAGCGAGGCCGCGCGTCTGCTGGCCGAAGTGCGCGCCGAGGCGTCATCGCTTTAATTCGAGCCGCCGCATGATGCTCGCGCAGAACGTCATGCACTTCGCGCGCGTGCTGCGCGAAGCCGGGCTGCCGGTCGGACCCGATCGCGTGATGGATGCACTCCGCGCATTGCAGGTCACCGGCGTCGAGAACCGCGACGACTTCTACTGGACCTTGGCGTCGGTGTTTCTCGCGCGTCGCGAACACTTCGAAGTTTTCAATCAAGCGTTCCATCTGTTCTGGCGCGATCCGCAATTGCTGCATCGTGCACTTGCGCTGCGGCTGCCGGCCGGGATGGATCAAGGCAGTCCGCGCGATGAAGACCTGGCCGGCAGCCGTGTCGCGCAGGCACTCGCGCCGAAGCCGCGACCGCGATCCGAGCACGAGACACGAACGCCGCCGAAGGTCGAGCTCGACACCACGTTCACCGTCTCCGAACGCGAACGGCTGCAGCGCGCCGACTTCGACACGATGACGGTCAGCGAGTTGGCGCAGGCGAAGCGCATGATCGCGCAGCTGCGGTTGCCGATACCGGAGATCCGCACGCGTCGTCTGGCGCCGGATGCGCGCGGTCGCCTGGTCGATCTGCGCGCAACGTTGCGCGCGAGCCTGCGCAGCGGCGCCGATCTCATCGCACTGCGCCGGCGTTCGCCGCGCAAGCAGCATCCGCCGCTGGTCGTGTTGTGCGATATCTCCGGCTCGATGAGCCGCTACTCGCGCATGTTCCTGCATTTCCTGCATGCGTTGACCAATGATCGCGATCGCGTACACACGTTCGTGTTCGGCACCCGTCTCACCAACATCACGCGGCAACTGCGCCATCGCGACGTCGATGTTGCGTTGAGCAGCGTCGCTCAGCAGATCGCGGACTGGTCGGGCGGCACGCGCATCGGTGCGTGTTTGAAGGAATTCAATCTGCGTTGGTCGCGCCGCGTGCTCGGACAAAATGCCGTGGTGCTGCTGATCAGCGACGGTCTGGACCGCGATGTCGGCGCCGATCTCGGACCGGAGATGGAACGGCTGCACAAATCCTGCCGCCGGCTCATCTGGATGAATCCGCTGCTGCGCTTCGAGGGATTCGAGCCGCGCGCGACCGGGGTGCGTATCATGCTGCCGGAGGTCGACGCATTCGTGCCGGCGCACAACATCGATAGCTTGATCGACGTAGCGCGCACGCTGTCGGGTTCCCTGCATTCGCACGCGCACGCCTCATCACTCAGGAGCAAGTAGCATGGAACTCACCGGAGAACAGCTGATCCCGCTGCCGCAGCAACAGGTCTGGGAAGCGCTCAACGACCCTGCGATTTTGAAAGCGTGCATTCCGGGTTGCGAGAGCATGGAAAAAACTTCCGACAATGAGTACGCAGTCGCGATGATGGCCGCGGTAGGGCCGGTGAAAGCACGCTTTGCCGGCAAATTGAAACTGTCGGATATCAACCCGCCGACGTCGTACGCGCTCGCGTTCGAAGGCTCCGGCGGTGCAGCAGGCTTCGGCAAAGGCGGCGCCAAAGTGAGCTTGTTGCCCGAGGGACAGGCGACCCGGCTTTCGTATACGGCAACTGCGACCGTCGGTGGACGCCTTGCGCAAATCGGCGCGCGCCTCATCGATGGCGTCGCCAAGAAAATGGCCGACGATTTCTTCGCGCGCTTCAACGCAACCGTCGCGCCGGCGGCAACGCCAACTACCGCAGCGACGGCCGCTACGTCGACGTCCGAGGCCTCCGCAATTGCGGCGGCGATTGTTCCGGCTGTCAAAACACGTGTGCCGACATGGGCCTGGGTGCTCGGCGCCGTAGTGATCGCGGTGATTTTGTTTTACGCGCTCC
>JBBRGM010000045.1:0-16497 GCA_038240725.1 Burkholderiales bacterium
TCCGAACAAGAGGCTGCGCACATCGGTCTGCGTCTATTCAAAGTCGCAATGCCATGGCCGCTGGAAGCCGAAAGCGTGCGCGAGTTCGCGCGCGGCCTCGATGAAATTCTGGTGATCGAGGAGAAGCGCCAGATCGTGGAGTATCAGCTCAAGGAGCAGCTCTACAACTGGCGCTCGGATGTGCGTCCGCGCGTGATCGGCAAGTTCGATGAATCCGGGGAATGGGTGGCACCGCGCGGCGAGTGGCTGCTGCCCGCAAAAGCGGATTTCTCGATCGCACAGATCGCACGCGTGATCGCGTCGCGTATCGCACGTTTTCACACCAGCGATTTGATCAAAGCGCGGCTGACGTTTCTGGAAGCGAAAGAAGCCGTGCTGCTGAAAGCCATCGACACGCCGCCGCGACCCGCGTTTTACTGCTCGGGCTGTCCGCACAACACGTCGACCAAGGTGCCGGAAGGCAGCCTGGCGCTGGCGGGAATCGGCTGCCACGTGATGGCAACGTCGATTTATCCCGATCAGAACAAAACCACCACGCACATGGGCGGCGAAGGCGCGCCGTGGATCGGACAAGCGCCCTACTCCAAGCGCAAGCACATCTTCGCTAATCTTGGCGACGGCACGTATTTTCATTCCGGCTCGCTGGCGATCCGCGCTGCGGTTGCCGCCAAGGTCAACATCACCTATAAGATTTTGTACAACGACGCAGTCGCGATGACCGGCGGACAACCGGTGGACGGCATGACGTCGGTGCGCATGGTCGCGCAGCAGATGGCGGCTGAAGGCGTCAAGCGCATCGCCGTCGTGACCGAAGACTTGTCGCGCTATGCGGACCGCTCAGAGCTGCCGGCGTTCGCGACCTTGCACGATCGCAAGGATCTCGACGCGGTACAGCGCGAGGTGCGTGAGATCCCCGGCGTCACCGTGATCATCTACGATCAGACCTGTGCCGCCGAGAAACGCCGTCGCCGCAAGAAAAAAGAATATCCGGATCCGAGCACACGGCTGTTCATCAACGAAGCCGTTTGCGAAGGCTGCGGAGATTGCGGCGTGCAATCGAACTGCACCTCGATTCTGCCGCTGGTAACCGAGCTCGGTCGCAAGCGCATGATCGATCAGTCCTCATGCAATAAAGATTATTCGTGCGTAAATGGTTTCTGTCCGAGCTTCGTTACCGTCGAAGGCGGCCGGCCGAGAAAATCGAGCGCCGGCAAACAGACCCCGGCGCAGAATCTCGGGCCGTTGCCGGCGCCGCAACCGGTGCCGCTGCAGGGCGCGACCTACAACATTCTCATCACCGGCATCGGCGGCAGCGGTGTCATCACCGTCGGCGCCCTGCTCGGCATGGCCGGTCATCTGGAACACAAAGGCGTATCGGTGCTCGACATGACCGGCATGTCGCAAAAGAACGGCGCGGTAACTTCGCACGTGCGCATCGGCGCGCAGCCGAGCGACATCCGCGCGCAACGCATCGCAACCGGTGAGGCTGATCTGATTCTCGGCTGCGACATGCTGACGGCCGGCGCGCAAGATGCAATCTCGAAGACGCGGCCGGGCCGCACGGTGGCGATCATCAACGCGCACATGCAGCCGCCGGGACAGTTCGCGCAAAATCCCGACTGGCAGTTTCCGTTCGAGCAGATTCGCGCGTTGATCGAAGAATCCGTGGATAAGCAAGCCGATTTCATCGATGCCACCAGGATTGCTACCGCCTTGATGGGCGATTCCATTGCGACCAATCTGTTCATGCTCGGCTATGCGTTTCAGAAAGGGCGCATTCCCTTACGCGCCGAATCGATCGCGCGCGCAATCGAGCTCAATGGCGTGGCGATCGAGTCGAACAAGCAGGCGTTTGAATGGGGCCGGCGCGCTGCAATCAACTTCGAGCAGGTAGAGCGGATCGCGTTGCCGGCGACACCGGTGATCGTGCAGTTGCCGCAGAGCCTGGATGCGCTGATCCGTCGCCGCTCCGGTATGCTGACTTCGTATCAGAGCGAAGCTTATGCGAAGCAATACGAAGCGTTCGTGGACAAGGTGCGGCGTGCCGAAGCCAAGGTCAGCACAGGCGACGCACTCGCCAAAGCGGTCGCAAAGTATCTATTCAAACTGATGGCGTACAAGGACGAATACGAAGTCGCGCGTCTCTACACGGACGGCGAGTTCGAGAAGCGATTGAAGGAGACTTTCGAAGGTGACTTCAAGTTGAAGTACAACCTGGCCCCCCCGATGATTTCGCAGCGCGACGCGCGCGGCCACCTCGTCAAACGCGAATTCGGTTCGTGGATGCGCTACGGGTTCAAGGTGCTTGCACGCTTGAAGTTCTTGCGCGGCACCGCGCTCGACGTGTTCGGCAAAACGACGGAGCGTCGGATGGAACGCCAGCTGATCGAAGACTATCGCGCATCCATCGATGGCGCGCTAGACCATCTGAGCGCCGAGAGCTTGCGGCAAGCGGTCGAGCTTGCCAATCTGCCGGAACAGATTCGCGGGTTCGGTCACATCAAGGATGCCAACGTCGAGAAAGTGCGCGTGCGTTGGAAGCTTTTGCAAGAGCAGACCTCGGGAACTTTGCAGAGTGCGCCGGCGCCGCAACGCGCAGCGTAAGCAACAACGGGCGCAGCCGCAGACCACAACGACGCAGCGTGAACATTACGGCGCAGCGTAGATCTTGCAGCGCTGCGCCGATTTCGACTGTCGCAACTCGACATTGCGTTGAGACTGGTATCCTGCCGGACTGCCTGCCCGCGGGACTATCCCTATCGCGCGGACTGCCTAGTCTGAAGCATGCCTGCGTGTCTTCGGAGTACGCCAAACCCATCTTCCAAATGACAAGCTGCTGACGACGGGCAACCGGGGTACGCAGCGCCCGGCCGCTGATGCAAAACCGCGACGCACGACCCCATCGCACGTTGAGCAAGACCACCACGAGGCGTCGATGCTCGATCTAGCAGCGCGTCTCGCGCAACTCGATCGCGCTGGTTTGACGCGGCGCCGGCGGCGCGTCGAGAGCGCGCAGGGCGCCTTCCTCATCGTCGATGGAAAGCGCTATCTCTCCTTCTGCAGCAACGATTATCTCGGCCTCGCCAATCATCCTGCGTTGATCGAAGCCGCGCATGCCGGCGCGCGGACCTTCGGCGTCGGCGCGGGCGCTTCGCATTTGATCAGCGGCCACACAACGGCACACGAAGAATTGGAAATCGCGCTGGCCCGCTTCGTCGGCATGGGCCGCGCGCTACACTTTTCCACCGGCTACATGGCAAGCCTCGGCGTCGTCGCTGCCTTGATGGGCCGCGGTGACGCGGTGTTTTCCGACGCACTGAATCACGCCTCCCTGATCGATGCCGCGCGGCTGTCGCGCGCCGACGTGCAGGTCTATCCACATTGCGATGTCGAGTCGCTCGAGCAGCAGTTGGCCACGTCCCGTGCGGCGAACAAGCTCGTGCTGACCGACGCGGTGTTCAGCATGGACGGCGACATCGCGCCGCTGCCGCGGCTGCTGGAGCTCTGCGAACGCTACGGCGCCTGGCTGCTGGCCGACGATGCCCATGGATTCGGCGTGCTCGGACCGCAAGGGCGCGGCACCGCGGCACATTTCGGCCTGCATTCCGATCGACTCATCTACGTTGGCACGCTGGGCAAAGCGGCCGGCGTATCGGGGGCTTTCGTCGCCGGTGCGACGGCGCTGATCGAATGGCTGGTGCAGCGAGCGCGAACGTATATCTTCACCACCGCGACGCCGCCGATGCTGGCCTGCGCATTGTTAGCATCGCTTGGCTTGATCGAAAACGAAGAGTGGCGGCGCGAGCGGCTTCGCGACCTCGTGCGCCATCTGCGCGATCGGCTAACCGGCTTGCCGCAGCACCTGCTCGCATCGACCACCGCCATCCAGGCCGTGATCGTCGGCGACAACACTGCCGCGGTAAACGCCAGCGAACGCCTGCGCGAAATCGGCATCTGGGTGCCTGCAATTCGGCCGCCGACCGTACCGGAGGGAACCGCGCGGTTGCGCATCTCGCTTTCAGCAACGCACACTGTCGAGCATGTCGAGCAACTCGCCGATGCGCTGCACGCACTCGGTCGCGATTGAGCGTGTGCGAATCCGTGTGCGCGTCGGGGATGGAGCAAGCGTGCGAACCCTCGCGCACGTGGTGGCGAACAAATCGTTTCCTGGAGCAAATACTTCGTGACCGATAACGCCACCTGGACGCGCCGCAGTCTGGCTGCCGTGTGGCATCCGTGCACGCAGATGCAGTCGCACGAGTCGATACCGATGGTGCCGATCCGACACGGACAAGGGCCATGGCTATACGACTTCGAAGGGCGGCGCTACCTCGACGCCATTAGTTCCTGGTGGGTCAATCTGTTCGGCCACTGCAATCCGCGGATCAACGCAGCCGTCAACGAGCAGCTCGAGCGCCTCGAGCACTTGATCCTCGCCGGCTTTACGCACGAACCCGTGGTGCAGCTCTCCGAGTGCTTAAGCGCGCTGACACAGCACACGCTGGGGCATTGCTTCTACGCGTCGGACGGCGCATCGGCGACCGAGATCGCGTTGAAGATGAGCTTTCATTTCTGGCAGAACAGCGGCAGGCCGGCCAAGTGCAAGTTCATCAGCCTGCAAAACGGTTATCACGGGGAGACCGTCGGTGCGCTATCGGTCACCGATGTGCCGCTGTTCAACCAGGCGTACGCGCCGTTGCTGCGGCCCGGCGCGACGATGCCCACACCCGATGCAAGGCTGGCGGAACCCGGCGAGAGCGCGCGCGATTTCGCGCTGCGGCAAGCACGGCATCTCGAAGCGCATCTCGATGCACACCATCAGGAAACGGCGGCACTGATTCTGGAACCTTTGATCCAGTGCGCTACCGGCATGGCCATGTACGATGCCGCGTACCTTCAGCAGGCACGTGCGTTGTGCGATCGCTATGCTGTCCATCTCATCGCCGATGAGATCGCGGTCGGCTTCGGGCGCACGGGCACCTTCTTCGCGCACGAGCAGGCCGCGATTCGTCCCGACTTTCTCTGCTTGTCGAAAGGGCTCAGCGGCGGCTACCTGCCGTTGTCCGTGGTCATGACGACCGATGCTGTCTATCAGGCGTTCTACAGCGAGGATGTTACCCGCGGCTTTCTGCATTCGCATTCGTATACAGGCAATCCGCTGGCTTGCACGGCGGCGCTGGCCACGCTCGATATCTTCGAGCGCGACCGCGTACTCGCAGCGAATCTGTCGCGTGCATCGCGGCTCACCGAGCTGTGTCAGCCGCTCGCCACGCATCCGGCGGTCGAGCATTTTCGCCAGCGTGGAATGATCTGGGCTTTCGACGTCAAGCATGCGCAGCCCGGATTCGCTCGCGAGTTTTTCATGCGAGCGCTGGACCGCGAGCTACTGTTGCGTCCCATCGGCAATACGGTGTACTTCATGCCCCCGTACGTCGTCACGAATGATGAATACGAATTCCTGGTCGACGGGACGCTCAATGTTCTGAACGAGATCACGCATGCAGGTTAACCGCAGCGCTTCGCGAAGCGCGGCATAGCCTCATGCAACGGTCCGAACCAAGCGGGTACTTCGTCGCCGGGACCGATACGGGAGTGGGCAAAACGCTCATCGCGTGCGCGTTGCTGCACAGCTTGCGCGCGCGTGGAACGCGCGCAATCGGCATGAAGCCGGTAGCTGCAGGCTGCACGCGCACCGCGGATGGATTGCGCAACGAAGATATCGAAGCGCTGCGCTTGGCGAGCAGCGAAGCGTTGTCAGCCGACGCGATCAACTGTTACGCGTTCGAGGCGGCAATTGCGCCGCACTTGGCGGCCGGCCGCAAGGGCGTAGAAATGGATATCGGGACGATCGAGCGGCGCTTCTCGGAGCTTGCCGCGCGGTTCGACGCCGTGGTGGTAGAAGGTGCCGGCGGCTGGCTGGTGCCTCTCAACGAGCAAGAAACCCTTGCCGATCTGGTCGTGCGCTTGCGCCTGCCGGTTATTCTCGTCGTCGGCATGCGTCTAGGTTGTCTCAATCACGCCCTGCTCACGGCCGAGGCGATCGAAAAGCGCGGACTGTCTCTGGCAGGCTGGGTGGCCAATCAGATCGATCCGCAGATGCAGTGTTTCGAACAGAACGTGGACGCGTTGCGCACCCGGATAGCTGCGCCGCTGCTGACCGTTGCGCGCTTTCAGTCGCTGCCGGACGCGCTGAATCTTGCCTTACCGCTATCCGCCGATGCTTGAGAGCGCGCCTCGGTGTCGAACGCCGCTTCGCAGGTTATTGCCAGCTTACTGGCTCAGCAGCCGGTCGAAACGACCGCTGAAATCGCCGGCGCGGCACCGACCGTTGTCGAATCGGAGTAGGTAAATTGGCAGCTCGCCGGCGTCGGCGCGCCGGTAATCTGCACCGTGGTCGTGGAACCGGCTGCCGAGACGTCGTAGCCTTCCGCTGCAAGTTGCGTGTCGGTCGGGCTGAACAGCGATGTGAGGCCAGCGCTGGCGATGATACCCGGCGTCGCGGCGGTCAACGCGGTCGAAGTCGGATAGCCATTGGTCGTGTTCACTACGCCGTTTTCGGTACAGACGGTACCGGCGCCGGTCTGCGCATTTGTCGCGGTCCCGCCCCCCGCCGGGCAGGCTGTAGCGTCGGCCACGCTACGCGTCAGCACGGTCGCATGGATCAGCAACGAGGCCGTCGCAACTGCCCCACGCGCGGCATTCAGCTTCGCGATGCGGGCCTCGCGCTGCAGGCTTACGAATCGGGGCAGCGCAATCGCCGCCAAGATAGCTAGGATGGAAATCACCACCACCAGCTCGATCAAGGTAAAGCCTCTGTTCTTCAATTCCCCGCTCCTTCGCTATCGCATCGAGATGTTCGCGAACTAGTCTCGACATAGGGCGCGGGAACTTTAGCGGCCTACCTTATTCCCGCCCCGGTCTCGAGGCTCTGGGCCTGCCCGACGGTTTCGATGCGCCAGCGCCGCCGCCGTATTTGCTGCCGTACACGCTGTCGCGGCCGTAGCGCCCCTCGGGGCCGACATAGTTGCCGAGGCACTGTTCCATCGCCGCACCCTTCTGACCTTCGCAAGCGCGGTCCCGCTTGTGCATCAGCTGCGATGCGCTCTTCGGGCCGGAATCGTCATCGGCTGCCTGCGCGCCATGCAAACCGCATACGAGCATCGGCGCGAGCAGCCACGTGAATCGTTTCGACAAGATCTACCTCCTGATCGGTTAACCCGGCGGGCAAACTCCGATCGGCTAACTTAATGGGACGCCTGCGGCGCATGGTCCGCAGGTGCGACATGCTCACTGAACCGCTTACGCAATGATCGGGCCGCTGCGCAGAGGATCGCTCGCGCGTTGCATGTGCACCGGCCATGCAGCCGTCTAACAACGCGTAGCGGCCGTGCAGCGCGGCTTTTGAGTCGCTCCATCCACGCCGCTTCGGTTTTATGCATCCAAACTGGCGCGATGCGTCCGTTGCAGCTCTGCACGTCGACAGCGTAAGAATTACACGCAGAGTGGGCTGCTCCGCCCACGCCCGCACGCGTGCGATCTGCACCGACGCCCGGCGATCGCACGCGTTCGCAAGACGCGTCGCCGAGGGAACACCGAGGGAACACCGATTGCTAACAGCTTAGCACCCGCTCCATCGATAAACATAACAGCGCCGGGCGCGAACCGGCCAACAGCGGATTAGGAGACTGTCGTGGCCGATTCTCAATCAGCTCAACCCAGCGCGCCGCCCGCACGCGAGACAACCAACAGCACCGGCCGCACCGTCAAGCGTCTGCTGCTGGCAGTTCTGCTCGTGATCGTCGGCATTCCAGCGATCGTGATCGCGATTCTGCTCGTCAATGCCAATATCCTGCGCGGACCGATCTCGCATTTCGTCAGCGAAAAGCTAGAGCGTCCATTTGCCATCAACGGCGACCTGCGCATCGGGTTATTCAAGCATCCGCATGTAGAGGTTAACGACGTGGTCCTCGGCAACGCCGATTGGGGCAGCGGCCCGAACATGATCAAGCTCGAGCACGCGGTCGTGAGCATCAAGTTGCTGCCGCTGTTGCACGGCCGCGTCGTGCTGCCAGAAGTACGCTTGACCAAACCCGATATTCTGCTGGAACGCGATTTCGACGGCGAGGCAAACTGGGCCTTCGGCAGACCAGAAGACACGGACACGAGCTCGTCGTCCAATCCGCCCGAGATTCAATCGCTCTGGGTTCAAGGCGGCAAAATTGCCTTCATCGATCCGGACTCGGAAACCGACGTCAAGCTGACGCTCGATTCGGAGAACGGCGAAGGCAACGCCGAATCTGCCATTCGCTTCGCCGGCGTCGGCAGTCTGCGCAACGAAGAATTTCGGCTCGACGGCCGCGCTGGTTCGCTGCTCGAGTTGAAAGAAGGCGGCAGCCCATACAAATTGGACGTCACTGCGCGCGCCGGAGATACCAAAGGTTCATTCGACGGCACCGTGGTGCCGCTGAAAATGGAAACCGTCGATGGCGAGGTCAAGCTGAGCGGGAAGGATTTGTCGAAACTCTATCCGCTGGTGCCGGTACCGCTGCCGTGGACACCGGCCTACAGCATCGCCGGGCATCTCGTGCGCGACGCGCAAAAATACACGATGAAAGACCTGAAGGGCAAAGTCGGCAAGAGCGATATCAACGGTCATCTGAGCATCGATCTCAGCAACAAAAAACCGCGGATCGACGCCGACATCGTGTCGAAACGACTCGACTACAAAGATCTCGCCGGATTTTTGGGCGCACCGCCACCCAATAAAGCCCAGGCGACGAAAACGCCCGAGCAGCGCAAAGAAACGGTTAAGCGCGTAGTGACCGGCAGAATACTGGCGACCAAACCGTACAGCCTGGAGAAATTGCGTTCCGTGGATGCGGACGTCAAGTTCAAAGGCGAGAGCATCATTACGCAGGACATTCCGCTGGACAAAGTAAACGTCGCGCTCAAGTTGAAGGACGGCAAGCTCGCGCTCGCGCCGCTCGATTTCGGTCTGGCCGGTGGCCACGTCGTCTCGCAGATCAATCTGGACGCCAGCAAGGATGTGATCGAGACGCGCGCAGACGCGACGATTACGAATCTGGAAGTCAAACGGCTGATGCCCGCGATGAAGGAAGGCGCCGGCAGCGCAGGCAAGCTCGGCGGGCGCATCAAACTCGCGACCAAAGGCAACTCGGTAGCGCAGATGGCGGCCTCGGCGAACGGCGAACTAGCGCTGATCATGGGCGAAGGCAGGCTCAGTACGCTCGCACTGGTGCTGACCAACCTCGATCTCGCCAACGCGATCAAGTACGTGATTCGCGGTAATCCGAACGCGCCGGTTTATTGCGCGGTGATCACGGCAAATGCAAAAGACGGCGTGGTCACGCCGGGCATCTTCGTGATCGACTCGTCCGAGGAAAAAATCGTCGGCGAGGGAAATGTCGATATGAAAAGCGAGGAATACAACCTGCGATTGATCGCGAACTCGAAACGCGTGAGCATTGCCGCGCTGCGCGGCCCGATCGCGATCGGCGGTACGTTCCGAGATCCGTCGGTGCGTCCCGAGATCGGTCCGCTGGCTCTGCGCGGCGGCGCCGCCATCGCGCTCGGCGCGCTGCTTACGCCGCTCGCCTCGCTGCTGGTGCTGATCGATCCGGGCGGTGCGAAGGACAGCAATTGCTCCGCCTTGATGACAGCGGCGAAGAAAGAGGTCGCGACGACGCCGGTCACACCGCCGAAGCAAGCCGCTCCGACGCCGGAAGTTGCGGGTAAAAAAGCCAAGGGAGATAGCGAGAAAGCCGCGCAGTAGAAGCTTTCGCGTTGGCGAAATTTGGATGGGCGAATCGAAGCTAATTTTCACGCGGAGACGCGCCGCCGCCGCTGGGCGATTGCTGCCGGCCGCGCATGCAGTCGCCCATGAACACTATGTAGGCATCGGCCGGTTGCATCGCTTCCAGCAATTCGTTCTCGTAGAGAATATGAACGATGTTCGTCAACACTTTGCGCTCGATCGCAGCATCGGTTTCGAACCTGCCTATGAGCTTGGCCAGCTGCGCATCAGCGGTCGTACCATCGTGTTTCGCTGCAACCGTTTCCGCCGCGAGGTCGCCGATTCGTGGGCACGTCAGACTGCCGGTGTCGTACGCGTCGGCGTTGCTGAGAACCATCATGAGCAATACTGCGAGCGAAATATTCTTCATCGTATCTTTTCCGTGAGGTACGCAGAACGATATTGCCAGAAGAGTTTCAGCGAAGCTCGTTCGGGTGCTGTCATTCGATCAGCAGCTCGGTATGCTCGCCTTCCGATCGTCGCGTGCGCCCGATGAACAGCAACACCGGCATCGCGGCAGCCGCTGCAATTGCGAGAAACAAAAAGTCGGCGTTGTAACCGGCAACCGCCGCTTGTAGATCGATCTCTCGATCGATGAGCGCGAGTCCATGCAGGCTCGCCGGATCCAAGGTTCCCGCCTGCGCCGAGGCGCGCAACGCACGGCTGTACGGCGAAATGTACTGCACCAGCCAGCTCCGGTTTTGCGTGCTCGCCACGACAAATAAGGTCAGCGACAATGACACGCCGACACTGCTGCACACGCTTCGTACGAGATTGAAAACGGACGTCGCTTCGGTGCGCTGATGCGCTTGTAGATCGGGGAACGCGATGATCTGGATCGGCACGAGCATGATCCCGGCACCGATGCCTTGCAGAAAGCCGGTCCACACGATCGGCCATTCGCCAACCTCGGCGTTCCAGGTCGACATCTCATAATTCGTAATGGCTAGGCAGCTCAGACCAAAAGCGATGAGAACACGCGGATCGACTTTGCCGGTGATCTTGCCGCTCGCCAATAACGAGATCAGCATACCGATGCCGCGCGGCATCTGCAGCAGTCCCACCGCGTCGATCGTGTAGCCGCGCAGATGATCGAGAAACGTCGGCATCAGCACCATCGGCGGCAGCGACAAAAATCCGTAGAACGAAATCAGCACCAGGCTCAAGAAGAATTTCCGATGCATGATCAGCTTCGGGTCGATGAACGGCTGCTCGTCTCGCGTCGTTAGAATGTGCGCGAAGAACCAATAAAGCCCAAGTGCTGCAAGCCACGCGAGCACGACGATTTCCTGCGATTCGAACCAGTCGAGGCGCTGGCCGCGGTCGAGCATCATCTGCAGCGAGCCGATGCCCAGCGCCAAGGTCAGAAATCCCAGCCAGTCGAGACGACGCGGCGTGCGCACCGTCTCGGGAATGAACGCCAGCGAGCCCGCCAGCGCGATGATCCCGATCGGCACATTGATGTAGTAGATCCAGCGCCACGATGCATATTCGGTAAGGTAGCCGCCCACGACCGGTCCCATCACGGAGCCGAGTACCGATCCTGCGCCCCATAGCGCCATCGCTTTGCCGTGCTGCTCGGGCGGATAGCTGTCGAGAATGATTGCGTGCGACAGCGGAATCAGAAACGCGCCGCTCATCCCCTGCACGATGCGCGCTGCGACCTCGACCGGCAAACTCTCTGCGGCTCCGCAAAATACCGAGGCGATGATGAAGCCGGTGGTTGCGTAAACGAACACGCGCTTGCGGCCGAAGTTGGCGCTCAACCAGCCGCCGGTGGGAATCATGATCGCCGATGCGACGATATACGAGGTGATGACCCAGGCGATCTGGTCTTGAGTGGCGGTGAACGTGCCCTGCATGTGCGGCAAGGCAACCACGCCGATCGTCCAATCCATCGAATACAGCAGCGATGCCAGCACCACCGACGCAGTACAGAGCGCGCGATGGCGTGGCGGCTCGCTCATTTTTCGGCGCCCGCCAGCGCCGGGGACGGCTTCAAAAACTGCGGCAGATAACCTTGATCGATCAGACGCGTGATGACGCGCGGCAAACCGCGAGCGTGGCCGGTATCGATCGTGACCGTCACCGTCATGCCGGCACGCAGCGGCTGCTGACCCGGCAGCTGATCGACTTGCAGCAGCACTGGAATGCGCTGTACCACTTTGACCCAGTTGCCGGTTGCGTTCTGCGGCGGAAGAATCGCGAATTCGGCGCCGGTCGCCGGTGCGATTGTGGTCACACGCGCAGGAAATTCCAGATCGGGATATGCGTCTGCAATGATGCGTGCCGCCTGGCCGGCGCGCATGTAGGTGAGCTGCGTCTCTTTGAAATTCGCTTCCACCCAGACCGCGCCGCCTTGAATCAGGCTGAACACCGCAGCGCCACGCTCCACATGCTCGCCCACCTGCAGCTTCATGTTGCTCACGACCCCCGCGGTCGGTGCCCTCACTTGCGTGCGCGCCAGGTCCACGGCGGCAGAATCGTAAGCGGCTTTCGCTTCGAGAAAACGGGGGTGCCGCTCGGCCGGCAAATTCGGATCGCCGAGCAGCCCGGCGAGAACGCGGTTGGTGCTTTCCTCGATGCTTTTTCGCCGGCTCTGCGACGCGTGCAGGTTGTGCTTGGCTTCGTCGTAGACATCGCCGCGGCTCATCCCCTGTTCCTTCAACTTCTCCTGGCGATCGAGCTGGCGCGTGAGGAAGCCGATGCGGTCTTGCGCCTCCGCCGCCTCCTGCAGAGTGGCACGGTATTCGGCCCGCAGCGATTGCACATCGGTGCGAACCACTTCCATTTGCGCATGCGCCTTCGCCGCGGCGAGCGCGAACGGGGTTGGATCCAGTTTGAACAGCGGCGCGCCGGCCTGCACCGGCTGATTGTCGTGCACGGCAACCTCAGTCACGCGACCGGAAACCTCCGAGCTGACCGCAACGACATTCGCCTTCACGTAGGCGTTTTCCGTATCCATCTCACGTCCGCCACGCGCGTAGACGTAGAGTCCCGCAAGGACGGCAATCGCAGGAATTACGATCAGCAGAAACGGGCGAACCAACTTGCGCGCCGGTCCGAGAACCGATCCGGGCAACCAGGTCATGCGCGCCTCCGATGCCGGCTCGCGTTTGTTGCCTGCGATGCGTCGAGCCGGGTGAGGTTGCTTTTCACCACGAGCAGCGAATCGATCAGATGTTCTTGCTGTTTTGCGGTGAGCTGGGCAAAGGCATCGCGGCGCAACTGCGCGGCCGCCGTGCGCATCGAGCGCATTGCCGGCTCAGCCTGCTCGGTGAGATAGATCCGCTTGGCCCGCCGGTCGATCGAATCGGCCTCGCGGCGAACCCAGCCCTTGCGTGCCAGGCGATCGAGTAATCGTCCGAGCGTGGCTTTCTCGACTTCGAGGATTTCGGCGAGCTCAGACTGCGTCGCGCCATCGTTGCGAAATAGATGATGCAACACCCACCATTGCGAGCGCGTCAGGCCGAGCGATTTCACCCGGCGGTCGAAGATGGTTCGCAACAAACGGGCGACATCGTGCAATACGAACCCGAAATTCCGGGATAGATCTTCGCGAAACATGAACGGGGGCCACCGAAGCTGAACTCGTCGCCTAGCTTACTATAAGCTGGGCGACGAGTTTGGCTCCCATCGAAGGATCTAGGGAAGCGCTGAACAAGTCTTGCGTGCGCGACCGGGGTGATTTGGGCCGAGGGCCAGAGGGCGAGGTCGCCGTGTAGCCCGCCAACACCCGGAGGAGCGCACGCGGCCATCGCCCCAAATCACCCCGGTCCCTCTATAGAGACGGCAGATTATTGGGTTGTCAGGTGCGGCGTCTGCATCGTTGCGCGCCTCGCCAAGGTACCTACCTTGGCTTCGTCGCGATGCCTCGCATCCATCCGCACCTGACGCAACGCGCGTCGCAAGACTTGTTCAGTGTTTCCCTAGGCCAATTCGAGCGCTGGCAGAGCGGTAGAGGAGCGGGTTCGGTGTGCCGACTAGCAAACCCGAAAAGCGGGTCAGCAAAACGGCAACGGCAGCGCCACCAAACAAGGCAACGCTGCCGTCGAGGCGACGCTCGAGATGTCGAGCCAGATCTCGCTCGTCGCCGGAAAACTTTTGCTCGAGCTACTGGATTGTGAGTGAGCTTCCGGTTGTGCTGAACAAAATCGGCGAATTGGTCAGGGTCACGCTGACGGCCGAACTGTAATTGCCCGTTGCACCGGGATCTTTGCAAATACCGCGAGCGCCAATGACTGCACCTGCCGGATCGACTGACCCGACCGTCGCGCGCAGTGTCGCGCCGGGCGCCTGCAGCCAAACAGCGTGAATGTAGCTCGTCCCGTTGGTGTACTTCGCTATCCACAGTCCGCTATCGTAGTGCTTGACCGAGACCGGCTTGTTTGCCGCGAATAGTTTGCCGATCTCCCCCATCGCGCACGCCGCTGGTTTCGCCGTGTAATTCGCACGGAGCAACCCGAAGTTGTGCTGAACATTGTTCGGGTCGGTGCCGTCATCGACGTAGTCATACCACCAGGCGCCCTTTATGTAGCCATACATCGGCGCCATCAGGAAAAAACGCGCGAGGTAGTCAGCGCTGAGCGACGGCGCAGTGCCGTTGGTAGCCAAGTGGTTCGGCCAACCGATTTCCGAAATATAGAACGGTAACTCGCGCCCGCCGGTGAACAGCTTCGCCATTGTCTGCAAGGTGTCGAGCCACAGTATGGCGTTCTCCGGCACGTCGGGGAAGTTGTACGGATGGACAGAGTAAGCATCCATCGAGCTCACGGCGCCCGCGTTGAACAACAGATTCGACCAGACCGTATCGAAATGCGCGATGGCGCCGCCTACGACGACGATGTCGGGGTCGACCGCCTTCAACGCCGCGCGAACCTTTATCAAGAGCCTGGTATAGGCGATCGGATCGCCGCGTGTGAACAGACCGCGGCTTCCCATGCCGATGCTCCACTCGTTCCACACTTCATAGTGTTTAACGACGCCTTTGAAGTGGGTTGCGACGAAACCGGCGTAGCGCGCGAATCCGTCCTGCGCTTCGATGCTGAGCGGCATGCCACCGTTGTCGTAAAAAGCGTTTCCGTAAGACAACAGCAGCAGCGGGGCCATGCCTTTAGCCTTGGCAGTCCGGAAATAGGTGTCCATGTAGGTCAGTTCCGGGCCATAGGTAAATTGGCCTTTCTGCTTTTCCACCCACGGCCATAGGATCGTCTGGCGAAACGACGTGACCCCCATCGAGGCATAGGTCGCGAACGCCTGGTCTTGCTTGATCGGACCCCATAACCCGTTGTGGACGTTCACGCCGATCTGAAAATCAGTGCGAGCCGGAATTGCGGGCGGTGTCGCGCCGGCGGTCGGGAGCGGCTCCGAAGTCGGCGTTGTCGATGGCGCTGGCGTAGCCGGCGTTTCGGTGGCGCCCGCTGCGGTGGGTGACGGTGCGGGGGCGGACGGCGCACTGGGCGTCGGCGTCGACGTCGCGGCTGCCGCCGCACTGCCGGTCGTTGCCGTTCCAGCGCTGGTGGACGTGCCTGTCGCGGTGCTGGGCGGCGCGCCAGCTCCGGTGTTTGCGGTGGTCGCCGCTGGGGCACTAACCGCTGCGCCTGTTGCGGTGCTGGCCGCTGCGCCTGTTGCGGCACTCGCTGCTGCGGTTGGCACCGCGCTGGCTGCCGTGCCTGCCGCGGTACTGGATGATCCGCCTACCGCGGCGCTTGCGGCGGTACTCGCCGCTGTGCTCGGCGCGCTGGCTGCAGCGCTGGGGGATGCCGCGGATTTACCGGCCGCTCCGGCCGCCGATTTAGTAATCGTTCGCCCTGTCGCCTTTCGCTTTGCCGCCGTGATCGATCCCGATCCCGTCCTGGCGTTGCCGGCGCCGCGATTGGAACTCGGGGATGAGCTCGCCGGCGTGCCGGGGGCACCGGTTGCGCCGGGGCTCGAAGCGCTCGCGTTGCTCGAGTCGCTTTCGTACTGGCCTTGAGCAGTCGGCGCCGCTGCAGCCGCTGCCGGCGTGCTGTTTGAGACGTTACCGGACGGCGAGACTTTTACGACGGTAACTTTCTTGCCGGGAATCTTGGGCGGCGGCATCTCAGTGTACGTTACGTTGCCCTCACCGTCGGTCACCTTATATAAGGTCCCGGCATCGCCGACAGCAGGCAGTCCGAGCGCGAGCAGCGCCGCGCCGCAGATTGCAAGCAACTGCGGCCGAAAGATCCGGCGGCGTGCGCTACGCTTCTGCTCAACGTTACTTGCGTTCAATAAAACTGCATGTTCGTTTATGACAAATGATTCGTCCTGAACCGACTCCATCTTGCTACTCCCGATGTCGAGTACCGTAGCCCCGGCATACGTAGGGGCGCAACGCAGCGAAATGCCGCGTGGACTCTAATCGGCGTACTTCAACAGAACTTTAAACCTTGTTTCGCATTTTTTGTCAAATGGTTAGATTGTTAAAGCTGTGAGTGTATGCCAACTACTTCATATTATTTGTTCTACTTTTTTATGTCGTTTCAGAGTTTAACCGCCGATGGGCAGGAATCCGCTCGATTCCTAGTGAAGAACCCCCACTCGAGTTCGCTGATACGAGGGCGTGGGCGCATCGGCGCTGGCTTAGTCGCAGGCGAAACGCGCGAAGCTCGCGCCGGGCAAGTTAAGGAACCTCTGAACAAGTCTTGCGTTTGCGACCGGGG
>JBBRGM010000046.1:0-16360 GCA_038240725.1 Burkholderiales bacterium
CAGCGCCGGCCGGACTGGGCGCGCAATCGGGCGGGCTGCTCGATGTTGTCGTGCAGCTCGTGAGTTTGTGAGCACGTGCGGCATCGAGCAGTGAACTCGGCAGGCTAGCCACACACTGGCTTCGCCGCGATGAGCGTTACCACCGTTAGTATCAACGGCGAAGGTACCGTCTGGCATTCTGTTTGACCACGCTGCTGCGCAAGCGCATTTCGGCGCGCGCATCTTTTGGCTACGGCGCCTCGCTGCTCTTCCGAATGAAGAGGAGGCAATCAGCGGATGGCAAGTTAAGCGAGATGGGACAAGAAGAGGTATTGTCGAGCTCATTGAGGGGTAGCCATGATTGCCAACGACCAGGAGCTGAAGGTAACGCTGGAGCGCATTGCGCGATTTCAAGCGCAGATAGCTCATTTGCGTAATGCGGAATCAAACCCGATCAATTATCACGCGGCTGTATCCGGATATCTTTCGGAAATTGACCGTATGCAACTCGAAGTTCGAGAATATCTCAGTCTTCACCCGCAGGAGTTCGCTGCCAGCGCCTAACCCGTGCATGCAGCGGACCCGTCCTTGCATAGGCGCGCCAAACAGCGTTGCTTGTTTGATTGTCATCGCGCTTCGCGCCCTGACTGCGCCAAGCGGTGCCTCTGTGGAGTAGCCGATGCTGACCATCGGTTATCCCCGGGCTTCGCAACTGCATATTGTCCAAGTGCCGTAGCGGTTGCCCTGAAGACATCCCGATGTATCACGACGGTTCCCGGCAACTGCAGGATCAATTCAACACGCGCAAGCTTGCCGATCTACTGGCCGAGTGCCTAGCACGCGGTGCGTTCTCGGATGAAGATTGTCTCTTCATCGAAAGTCGTCCCTTGTTCTTTCTTGCAACGGCTGATGCAGAGGGAAATTCGCTGGGCTTGATCTACATTCGGAAACCGCACACCATGTTCGATGCATTGAAGCGCCTTCTCGGCGAACCCGCCACCCGGCAACCTGACGAGCAACGAGGTGTGCAGCAAGCGATCGCCGCGCTGCTGCACGAAATGTCGCGAGTCGATTCGCAGGTGCTGGCGGAGGAATCGTCGGCGGCGCGCGCGGCGCTTGGAGATCTGTGCGGCATGCCGGATGAACGTGCGCTTGAGCTGCTGCACGAAGCGGCCGCCCCAGCCAATCGCCTCACGTCCTATCACGAGCCTTTGTCCGCGATCAATCGGGTGTTCGACTCAGCCGCCAAGATTCGCCTGGTCGAACATCTGTGGCGCGTTGCTTTCGCCGACAGCACGCTCGATCCGCACGAGGATCATCTCGTGCGCAAGATATCCGACCTGCTCTACGTGCCGCATGTGCAATGCATGCTCGCGCGGCAGCGGGCGCGGGACGGCGGGGCGGCGAAGTCTTAAGCCACTTGCATTAAACTCTTGCCGCTCCCGGTGGACCGCTTGTACGAGAGGGATGCAACTGTTCTCAAAACGGCTACATTTGTAGCCTGATTGAGAACACGACGGTGCCCGAGCCGGCGACAGAGGTGTGGCGGGGTTCGAGCGCCGACGTTCGCTGCAGCTATCCAAAACAAGCCAAAGGTTTCTCACGTGAAGCTCATCAAGTCGTGGACTTGTCCGTCGTGTAACCGCGCAATCGCGACCGCGTATTGTCCGGATTGTGGGGAGACGACAAGCGTTGAGGAACTCACGGTTCGCGGTTTATTCGATCGGGCACTGCGCGCCTTCAGCACCGTCGAGGGTCGTCTCCTGCGCAGTTTTCGTGCGCTGCTGACAGCGCCCGGTGCGCTGACCGTGGAGTACGTGCGAGGTCGGCGCATCCATTTCGTCGGCCCGTTTCAGCTGTTCCTGTTCGCGAACGTACTGTTCTTCGCGATGCAGTCGCTGACCAACACCAATATCGTCTCGTCCACGCTCGACTCTCATCTTCACCTGCAGGACTGGAGTGCGTTTGCACAGGCGCAGGTGGCGCACCGATTGGCGGCGACGCACACAACGCTCAAGAGCTATACGCCGTTCTTCAATAAGGCGGTGGTGCTCAATGCGAAGTCGTTGATCATCCTGATGGTGTTGCCGTTTGCCGGTCTGCTGCTCACGTTGTTCTATCACAGCCGTCAACCGGTGTTCGCGCACGTCGTGTTCTCGTTGTACTTCTACGCGTTTCTGCTACTCGTCTTTTGCGTTTCGCTGGCCATCGCGGCCGTCGAACAATTGCTCGGCGGCGGCGGGTTGAGCTCCGCCCGCATGGATAACATTCTCACCGCCGTCAATCTGGTCGCGTGTGCGGTGTATTTGTATATCGCGACCGGGAAGGTTTATGGCGCGACCGGCCTCATGCGCATTTTCAAAGTGGTGATGCTTGCCATTGCCGTCGAGGCAATCCTGCTGGGCTATCGATTCGTGCTGTTTATGATTACGCTGTATACGACGTAGCCCGCAATGGGCGACGACACTGCCGTCGAGCGCTGCATGACCGAAGGCGTTCGTTGCCGAAGAGAGACGGCGCATTCCGGCAACCGCATTGACTCGCAATCCAGCAGCTTGGCGCTGACGTAGCTACCACGCAGGGCGCAGGCGGGCCGGATGAACATATTGCTGAGCCTGCCCGTAGTGCTTTCGGTAGATATGCCCCCACCGCATTCTTACCTACAGTCCGCAACAGCCGAACAACCGATCCATTTGCCACCATGCATTCGTCGGTGCGGATCGGCAAGGCGATCGGTAACAACGCCAGCCGCATAGTCGCCGGAGCTTCGCAGCACCGCTGCTTGCCGGTCGCCGGAGAACCGGGCCGCGGCGCAGGCGATGCCAAGGACCGCGACAGACATCGTTGCAGATGTCGACCCGACAACGCGAGAGGAGGTGAGAGCATGGCGACGGACGCGCAGGTGACGCACGATAAACAGCGCTTGGTTCTATGTTTCGACGGGACATGGAACACCGACCGTTCGAATACCAATGTCTCGCGGCTGTTTCGCAAGATTGCCGACAACAAGAACGGCTGCGGTGAGCAGCGACGCTTCTACGATGAAGGCGTCGGCACCCAGTTGGGCGAACGCTTTCGCGGCGGCGTGCTGGGGATGGGCCTCGATCGCAACATCCGCGATGGCTACGCCTGGCTGGCTACGCAGTTTCCGCTTGCAGCAGAGCTGACCTCCGATGCGCAGGGCTTCGTGCAGGGTCCGAACCTGTACTTGTTCGGCTTTTCGCGCGGCGCGTTTACGGCACGCAGCCTGGGCGGCTTGATCAACTGCGTCGGCATCCCGCGGCTGGAGACGATGCCGAATCCGAAACCCGACGCGCCGTTGCGGGACCACCCGGTGGTTCAACGTGCCTGGGACCTATACGCCAAACGCCCGATGCCGGACGAGCGCAAGAAATTCGAGGATGGCACAGCGGACACCGCGTTGCGCAAACGGATTGCCGACTACGACGATGCCATCGACGTGTTCCGCAAGAACAACGCGATCTATCCGGTGCGCATTCACTTCATCGGTGTGTGGGATACGGTGGGTGCGCTGGGTATCCCGCGCGTGGTCAACTGGATACCGCGTCCGTCGAACCAGTACGTGTTTCACGACACGCGGCTCGGCGGCAATGTGCGATTTGCCTATCATGCGATGGCGATCGACGAGCACCGCGCGCATTACTCGGTCGCCCTGTGGACCGATAAGCAAAAAACCACCGAAGAAGTCGAGCAACGCTGGTTTCCCGGCGCGCATGCCGATGTCGGCGGCGGCTATGACGACGACCTGCTGCCCGATCCGCCGCTGGCGTGGATTGCGCAGAAGGCGGCGGACCGAGGCCTGCACTTCGTCAACGATCGCCAGCTTGCGGATGCACACGGCGCCGTTCTTAGCTCGGTCGCGCGGCCGCCCGCCGTATTCGATCTCGACGGCAAGGAATATCTGTCGCCCGTGCACGATTCGTACGCGGACTTCGCCTTCGGTACCTATCGCCTCGTGCGCAGCCTGCCCGGAGCAGGCGGGCGCATGTATCGGCGCATGCTGGTCGAAGCCGATGGGATCGATCAGTCGCTCGATCCGACAGCACAAAAAAAGATGGATGCCGACGTCGCGTATCGGCCGCCGAATCTCTCACAAGCCGGCCGCGTCGACGTGTCATTCGTGTTCGCGCCCGCGTAATGTTTGCGCGGATAAAACTGCGCTGAAGCAACCGAAGAAGGATGCGCCATGTCAGTTCTGCTCGATATCGCGATTGGTTTGATCGTCGTGTTTCTGTTGTTCTCGATCATCGTCTCCGGCGTCGCGGAGTGGTCTGCGCAGCTGTTTGCCCGGCGCGGGAACTTCCTTCGTATCGGGATGCAGCGATTGATCAACGACGAAGCGGTTTATCGGCGCGTGCTGCACCATCCGCTGATCGGTTCGCTCTACCGCGACCGTGCCGCGCAAGGCAAGCCCCCGTCTTACGTCGAGCCGGGCAACTTCGCGCTCGCGCTGAGCCAGGTGTTGATCGCGCGCGCCAACCCGGACGTTGCGCCGACCGAGGTCGCGCGATCGCTTTCGGTGAATGCGCTGCGCGGTGCGTTGCGTGCGCCGTCGTTGGCCGGCTCGCCGGTGAGCATGGCGCTCGGTCCGATCTTCGATCAAGCCGGTGACGATCTCGACGCCGCATTGAAAGGCATCGAAGCGTGGTTCGGCTCGGCGATGAATCGCGTCGGCGGATGGTACAAGGCGAGAACGCAGAAAGTTGTGTTCGCGATCGGCGTTGTGCTGGCGGCCGCATGCAACGTCGATGCAATCGAGATTTACGGCGCGTTGAATCGCTCGTCGGAAATGCGCGCAGCGTTCGTCAGCGCTGGTCAGTCGATCGCGAGCAGCGGCAAAGTCGGCGATGTCGATCTCAAGCAGCCATCCGGTTCGGCGATCACGGCGGCGGAGCTTGCCAGCCTGCGACCGGTCGTGCAGTCCGCCGGGTTGGTGCTGCCGATCGGTTATGCCTGTTTGGGCGTTGCGATGAATCCAGATGCCGCGGTCGCGAAGGTAGACGCTGCGGTTGCTAAGGCTGGTGCAGCTGTCAATGCTGGCGATCCCGCGGATCCATGGAACGCGTGCAAAAGCGAGCTGGCGAGCTCATGGCATAACCGCTCGGCGGCGGTTTGGATCCTGAAGCTCATCGGCTGGGCGCTGACCGCATTTGCCGGAACGCTCGGCGCCGCATACTGGTTTCAGCTGCTGACGAAAGCCATCGATATACGCGGCAGCGGCAGCAAACCGCCCAGCCCACCGGCACCGCTGGAAAGCAATGACATCGCCGGCAATGGCGGCCGGCAAGCCGGTGGAATTCGCTGAAGTAAACAATTTTAGCGGCTAATACTCGATCCCAGCTCGCCTGGCGTAGTTGTGGGGATGATGACCGCTGTCACGCACCGGCTAAGCGTCGGACTTACCGCGGACAATGTAGGTCGCTCGGTGGCTATACTGACGATATATCCTCTATATCGAATTGGAATGGTCAGGGGCGATGTAACAACCCCGGAAACGTTGGCACGTCGTTGGGCGGATGTGATGCGTGACCCGACGCTCACGGATCTGCCTTATAAAATCGAACTAAACGCCTGGGGAAAGATCGAGACACGTCCTGCCAGTAATCGGCATGCGCTATTGCAGGCACATATTGCTGCTGAATTTGCCAGGCAACTCAAATCGGGACGTCCTTTGACGGCGTGCTCAGTTCTCACCGAAATCGGCGTACGCGTTCCCGATGTCGCGTGGGCATCGTCGGAGTTTCTCGCCATGTACGGCGATGCGACTCCATTTCCGTGTGCACCGGAAATTTGTGTGGAAATCACTTCCCCTTCGAACTCCGAAGCCGAAATTCGTGAGAAGACACGCGCTTATGTGGCGGCCGGTGCGCAGGAAGTTTGGATCGTAACGGTAGAGGGCGCCATCCAATATCACAATAGACACGGCGATCAGTCAGGCAGCGGCTTTGCCGTCCAGATTGAGTTGCCCGAGCCCGCTAAGCGTACCCGTTGATCAAGCACCCGTGAATCGATGGGCCTTTCTTGTGACCTTAACCTCGCCGTCGAACTCGATAGTGTGTCGGCAGTTTGCATTGGCCGAGATAACACCACATCGCTGATTTGTCGCCCCGCTAGATTCGCCGTTTCCATGTGCGACAAACGCGCGCGAATGACGATCGCCTAACGTCTCTTCGCCGCTTCCGCTACCCTATCGGCTCCGACTTGAATCTGGAGCCCACGATGCAATACCGAACGCTTCCCGGCACCGACATGAAAGTGTCGAAGGTCTGCCTCGGCACGATGACCTGGGGCCAACAGAACAGCGAATCCGAGGCGCACGAGCAGCTCGACTACGCGATGGCGCAGGGAATCAACTTCATCGACACCGCGGAGATGTATCCGGTACCGCCGAATGCGCAGACGCAGGGGCGCACCGAAAAACATCTCGGCACTTGGCTGGCGCGGCACAAGCGCGATGGCCTCTACATCGCGACGAAAGTCGCCGGACCGGGCCGCCGCGACTGGATTCGCGGCGGACGCACGGATCTCACCAAGGGCGTGATCGGTGAAGCGGTGGAAACCAGCCTCGCGCGTTTGCAGACGGATTACATCGACTTGTATCAGATCCATTGGCCGCAACGTAATGTGCCGATGTTCGGCGGGACGGAGTTCGATCCGTCCAAGGCAGAAGGCGGTCCTGCGATTCACGAACAAGTGGAAGGCATGGCGGCGCTGATCAAAGCCGGCAAGATTCGCCACTATGGGCTGTCGAACGAGACGGCCTGGGGCGTGTGCCAATTTCGCCACGCGGCGAAAGCGCTGGGTGTACCTGGGCCGGTGACGATCCAGAACAGCTACAGCTTGATTTCGCGCAACGTCGACAACGACCTCGCCGAGACGCTGCACCGTGAGGACATGTCGCTGCTCGCGTACAGCCCGCTCGCCGCCGGAATTCTGTCTGGAAAATATCTAGGCGGTGCGACGCCGGCCGATGCGCGCTTTACGCTGTTCGATTCCCTCGGCGTCCGGTTTCGTAAACCGATGGTGACCGAAGCAGTGGAAGCGTACGCAACGCTCGCGAAAAAGAGGGGCGTGACCTTGGTGCAGCTCGCTCTGGGATACGTCGCGAGCCGCTGGTTTCTCGGCTCGTCGATCATCGGAGCGACCTCGATGTCGCAGCTCAAGGAAGACATCGCTGCGGCCGAGCGCGCGCTCGACGCCGAAACGCTCGAAGAAGTTCGGCGGATTCAGTTGCGCTACCCGAATCCGGCGGCTTGAGCTGCCACTTCCGCCGTATTGAGCATGCCCAAATTGGGTAGTATCATGCCCAATATGGGTATACGAGATTCCGCATCCCGCTCTACTGGACAGACTAGCTTGGCCGATGCGCTGTTCTCCACGACGCAGCAGCGCGTGTTGGCGTTGCTATTCGGCCAGCCGGAGCGAAGCTTTTATGCGACTGAGTTGATCGCGTTAGCCGGAGGGGGCTCCGGGGCGATTCAGCGCGAGCTTGCTCGCTTGGAGCAAAGCGGATTGATTACGGGGCGTCGGCTGGGCAACCAAAAGCACTATCAGGCGAACGCTGAGTCACCGATCTTCGCAGAGCTCCACAGCATCGCGCTTAAGACCGTCGGCCTCCTTGAGCCGCTGCGACGCGCGCTCTCGCCCCTTGCACGTCGCATTCGCGCGGCGTTTGTCTACGGCTCGGTAGCGAAGCGGCAAGATACCGCGTCAAGCGATGTCGATCTGATGATCGTGAGCGATAAACTAACCTATGGCGATGTCTTCGCGGCGCTGGAGGATGCTACCGCGCGGCTGGGTCGCCCGGTGAATCCGACCGTCTATACGGTGAACGAGATCGCCCAGCGTATCAAACAGGACAATGCCTTCATTACCCGAGTGATGGCGCAACCGAAGCTCTGGCTGATCGGAACGGAAGATGATATCTCCACTTGAGGCGCTCAGCGGTCCTGGGAAGAGCCTGCAACGGGAACCGCCGGATGCGAAGGAAATCGCGGGTTTGCAACGATCGGGGCTGGCGCGTTTGCAAGACGCTTCCAACCATCAAAATTCGCTGGAAGGTCGTTTCGACTTAGCCTACAACGCCGCTCATGCCCTGTGTCTGGCTGCTCTGCGCTGGCATGGTTACCGCGCTAGCAATCGATACATCGTTTTTCAAGTGTTGCCTCATACGCTAAAACTTGGTCCGGAAGTTTGGCGGGTGTTGGCCAAATGCCATCACGTACGCAATCTTGGTGAGTACGAAGGCGATCTGAACATCGATGAACGGCTAGTCTCGGATCTAATTACCGCATGCCACTCTGTATGCGACAAGCTCAAGGCAATGCCAGCAGTAGCGAGGTGAAAAGACGAGATGTGCGAAGGACGAGATTTGCTCGGTTTGTCGCATTGATATTCTAAGAAACCGCTGACATTAAAAAACGTGGCCGACCGATAGTGCTGCACCAGGCGATGGATTTCCACTTGGCTTTTTTGCTTCCTTTGCTACACTAGGCGTTCGTCAACTTTGAAAAGGAGGTGATCCCGTGAGAGACAACCAACGCAGCACCGGTCGGCAGAACTCTGAAATTGGATCTACCGCCAGCTTTAGGGGTTCGACTGGTATCTAGGCCGGACTGCGAAGTTACAGCGCCCCGTTCGTGAAAGCGAACGGGGCGTTTCATTTGCGCAGCACTTCGCCGTCGTCTGCCGCGTGCAGCGAGGAACTCTATATCAGTGCGCCTGCAGCGTGAGTTAAGTTCAAGGAATGCGCGCTTTTGCCGTTGCATAGCGGATGAAAAGAAAGCGGCTATTACCCCTCGGTATCAAGAATCCCATCAAAACAGAGCTTCCCGCCCTCGTTGCGCTCGAGGCGATCGGCAAACCCTGGTTCGGTGAGATGCATCAGTCCGATCTCCTGGCCGTGGCCCTGGTGTCCCAGTTGCTGGCCACCGAGGGCAGTTACATCCACATTATCGCTGGCGAGCTCATCACGGCACTGCAGGCCGGCGACCTGAAGATCGAAGAGATCCGACCCATGGTCAACGACATCATCGCCTGGCTGGCAATGCAGGACAACGCGCGCCTGGATAAAGTGATCGAGACGTTGTTGAAGCCGCAACCGCGGCCCGCGGATTGAACTCACGCCTTCAGTAAGTCCACACCCTGCGCATGCTGTCGGCTCCGAGCCGACATCAAACCACTCACCCGCTCGACGCGTCTTTAGTTCGCGACGACAATCGCGCGAAACCATTCGCAGCAACGTAATCATTGACGCTTGCATCACGTTGATGGGACTCGCGCGCTTGAACGCATACAGTGCGATCGCACACGGCGATTTCGTTGCGCCCTCATTCGCCGCCGGACAAATGCACTTACGCTTCGCAGCTCTCGCCATTTTGTTCGCGACGCAATGAGCAGCGGCACCACACCTCCGGATAGTCGTGCATTGTCGCCAACTAACGATACCGAGACCGACATGCTGAATCGCAATGACCTGCCGCCGGAGTTGCAAGAACATTTGCGACGATTAGAGCGACTCCGCCTGGAGTTGCATCGTCCCGCCGCCGATCGATATGGCCTTTGGCGTATCGCTGCGCACGCAAACGGCGTATTAGGTATGTGGCTGGTCTTGCGCGTGCTGCAGGCGTACAACAGTGACGCGTTGAACGGATGGTCGTTGTTCGAAACGCTGGCGGCGGCCATTGAGCTTTGCGTTGCTCGCTTCGCTCTGCATACCGATGCGTGAGTAGATGACCTTAAATGACGACAAGGACGTGGACGTCGAACCGCTGATCGTCGAGCGGATGTGTCGCACGTGCTACACCTACGGCAAAGTTACCGTGTGGACGGCAAGTGGACGTGCCCGACCTGCAAGGGCGTCAAGGCGTACCAGGTGCGCTACGACAAAGGTCGGCACATGAAAGGCCGGCGGCCCTCGCACGATCAGATCTGACACCCCGCCGGAAAATCAGCGCAGCGCGTCGGTATCGCGGCGCCTTGCAGGTCCGTTTTCAGCGGATTCGCCGCATCAACGCCAGTTACCGTCAGCCTGACAAGTGAGGTTCCCCAGACGTGTACCCGTGGGATAGCGATGCCCGGAATAGATGCACTCCGCATAGGCCGCCGCGGACATACTCATAACGCCGACGAGCGCGATCAGGACACTGAGTTTTTTCATACTTGCCTCCAGGCGATTAAGAGTTCAATCCGCACAATCATTCAGACACCGCTCAAGTGCCGCCCGACGGTAACTTGAGCTTTTCCCGAAGCTGTCGATAGTTGGTCGGGCGCTCGCGGGCAGGAAAGTAATCCTTGGGAAACCAGAGCAGGCCTAGCTTCACTGTGTTTTGCCCGCTTCTCTTGTCATAGCAAACCTGGTCCACGAAAACAGAATAGCGCGACCCCGTAGCGAGCAGAGTGTTGTCCGTTAGCGGGAAATCGAACCATGTCGTTTGAAACTCGACTACCGCCGGCCCAGCAGTGCCGGCGCTCGCGTCGCCCGCATCGTCGGCTATGTTCTCGCCGCATTTATCGGAGCCGCCTATTTCTTGGCGTTTCAGATTCGCCAATTCCTCTTGTGTAAGTTCAAGCCGCGGACCGCGCTTTATTTGAATCGTAAACGCCTCGCGTTTCCAATCGGGTTCGGTGACGGCGATGGAAATCGAGCTTTTGCCATCCGGCGCATTTTCGATCGCAGCTTCGGCAACGCACACGTTCTGGCCCTCCTCGGGCTCCGCGTCGCAAGGTCTGCTCGAACCTGCGGCGGCTGACACCCGCGGCCCGGAAAAGCGCACACCGATATAGCGAATCTTGCCTTCCTCTGACGCATGCTCGGCTGAGGCGGAAGGCGGAGTCCAAAGATTCCACGCACCCCAGGACGCCCAGGCCTGCTTCGGCTGATGGCCCGAGACGTCGCGTACGAGCATCGCAACCTGCCGCTCGCGCACGCGGCGGGCCACCGAGTGCAGCTCCTCGCGCCGGAGTGCGACCAGCTTCGACTGAGCGGCAGTGATCCCGCTGTTGGTTTTGTCCAGCAGCGCATCGTCGACCTCTTGCAACAGCGGTTTCAGTTCGATGTGCTCGTGAAAATTGAGTGCTAAAAGTTCTGAGAAGACAGCCCTGCGCTCCGGTTGCACCGGATCTTCGTTGCGCAGTAGCTTGTCCGTGATCGACTTGAACATTTCCGCTCGGATTTGCGTATCCGACTGCTCGCGCTGGGAGAGCATCTGAGAGACCGTCATCGAGCTTTGGAAGTTTTGCGCCACTAGTGCGGCGACGACTACGGCAGCCGGGGCGGCGAGCTTGCCTAAGATATCGAGCACCTGGTTCGCCGCTGCGCGCAGTCGCACCCAATCCATGCCGCGCCAGAGGTGCGCGAGCGTGTCCGTCACTGCCTTATTCCACGGCTTCGACGTCGTGCGACGATTTGGCTTGTTCATTCAGGCACCTCATGTGAGGACGGATTGCGCCTTCCCATACCTTCCCGACCAGATCGCCAGTAAACGATGATGCCCGCAACACTGAAATAGCCCGTAAGTTAGACCTCTGTCCGTGCGGATCGCATTTGCGCAAATTTGCTCGGCAATGCAACTACTACGTCGGCACTAGTGAGCGCCTCATCCCATTTGCAAGGGTGTCGCGATGGCGAAGAAGACTGCATCTCCATAACCGGCCTCAAAGCGGTCGCGGTCAGCTAACGCGCAAGGCGGCCGGTATGAATGGCATCGCAGATTACACTCCCACGTCATAAACGAACTGCAGCCGGACACGACCCATGCAATCGGCGTAGGCTCGCCGGACTGACTGACGAACACGGAGGTCAGAAGCGATCACGACAAAAACGGTCATCGCGAGTGTGGCGCGAATGCCGCTGATCGAATACCTATAACGAGGAGGCAACGATGTCTTTGCATCTGGCTAGGCTTGTAAGCGTTGTGTTGTGCGCCGCGGTCGTTCTGGCGAGCAATGCGTTCGGCGCGGATACGAAGGAAGGCTTTTTCACGACCAACGACGGCTACAAACTGCACTACATCGAAGCGGGCTCCGGTCAGCCGCTCGTGATGATTCCCGGATGGTCGCAAACCGCAGCGCAGTTCAAATATCAGCTCGAGGGATTGAGCGCCAAGTATCACGTCATCGCCATCGACATGCGCGGACACGGCGATTCCGACAAACCGACTCACGGCTATCGCATTCACCGCTTGTCGAAAGACGTGCATGATTTTCTCGTCGCGCAGAATCTCAACAACGTCGCGCTGGCCGGTCATTCGATGGGCTGCTCGGTGATCTGGGGTTACTGGGAATTGTTCGGAGCCGATCGGATCAGCAAGTTGATTCTCGTCGATCAGATGCCGATGATCACCGCCAATCCAACGTGGTCGGATAAGGAGAAGGAAGACGCGGGCGCCATTCTCGACCGAGAGACGCTGTATTCGGTAACGAACTCCCTAGCTGGTCCCGATGGCGTAAAAACCACCGATGGGTTCGTCACCGGGATGTTCACCAAGGAATATCCGCGCGAAGATCTGGCGTGGGTGATTGAGCAAAATCTGAAAATGCCGCGTCCGTATGCGGCGCGGCTGCTCTACGACCACGCGACCAACGATTGGCGCGACGTGATACCGCTGATCAACGTTCCGACTCTGGTCGTCGGCGGCAAGTCGAGTCTGGTCGGGTGGAAGTCGCAGCAGTGGATCGGCAGTCAGATCCCCGGTGCGCGCGTGGAAATCTTCGAAGCAGATGAGGGCGGCAATCACTTCATGTTCATGGAGAATTCGAAGAAGTTCAACCGCATCGTCGAAGAGTTCATGGGCTGAGCGTCGAAATATATTTATCGGCTCGGCGCGGCGAAGTGCCGCACCGAGCCCGATTGCAGCCGGAGCCGAATCGAGCACTCGACGGAAGTTGCCGCGTGCGCTGCGAAAGGTGCATGATTGGAACGAGACCAACGACAAGGTCACATCAGCGGGGGAGGAGATGACTGCAGGAAACTTTCATCGGCGTCGATTTTTGCGCGCGTCCGCCGCCGCATCGGTCGCCGCGCTCGCAGCACCGTACGTCAGCACGTCGCACGCCGCGGGGACGTTGTCGGTGGGCTTCTGGGATCACTGGGTTCCGGGCGCCAACGACGTGCTCACCAAGCTGGCGAAAGAGTGGGCGGCGAGAGAGAAAGTCGACCTCAAAATCGACTTCATCACGTCGATGGGCAGCAAGATTCTGCTGACCATCGCGTCGGAGGCGCAGGCCAAATCCGGTCACGATATCCTGGCAATGCCGACCTGGTATGCGGCGAATCAGGCCAGCAATCTCGAGCCGATGGACGACGTCATGGCGCCGTTGATCGCGCAGCACGGCAAGGCCGTTTCAGTGGTCGAGTATCTCGGCAAGCAAAACGGTCACTGGGTCGGCGTGCCCGCGACACCGGGCACGCAGATGAAGCCGCCCTGCGCACGCATCGATTTGTTTGCCCAGCACGCCGGAATCGATTTGCGGAAAATGTATCCGCCCAGCGGCGCACCCGACAAGGCTTTGGCCGACGCGTGGACTTGGGATGCGTTTCTCGTCGCCGCGCAGAAGTGCCACAAAGCCGGCTACCCGTTCGGTCTGGGCCTTGGACAGACGAGCGATTCCAGCGACTGGGCCGGCGCATTGTTCGCCGCGTACGGCGCCGAGCTCGTCGACGCGAAAGGCAACATCACCGTCAAGTCCGATGCTACAAAGCAAGTCCTCGAATACGCAAAGCGCCTGGTAGCGTTTCTACCGCCAGACGTAACTGCATGGGACGACTCTTCCAATAATAAGTGGCTGATCTCCGGCAAGGGTGCGCTGATCATGAATCCGCCGAGCGCGTGGGCGGTCGCCAAACGCGACAATCCCAAAGTAGCGGAGCAGCTCTGGACGTTTCCATCGCCGCGCGGTCCGAAGGGGCGTTTTCAGCCGGGGCTGCCGTATTTCTGGGGCGTGTGGAAATTCTCCAAAAATAAAACGGCGGCGAAAAGCTTGATTACGTATTTGTCGCAGCGGCCGGCGATCGAGCAACTCGTCGCTGCCAGCGGTGGTTACGATATCCCAGGCTTCTCGGGTCTGCGCGGCTTCAAGGCGTGGGCCGAGGAAGGACCACCGAAAGGCACGCTCTACAACTACCCGCCGCGGGATGATCAAATCGTCTCGATCGCAGCGTCGCCTGCGCCGGCGGCGATTGGGAGCCAGATCTACTCGCAGGCAACCATCACCAAGATGATCGCGAAATGTACTCAGGGCGGCGAGTCGATCGACAAGACCATCGGGTGGGCGGCGTCCGAGCTCGAAGGGTTCATGCGCACGTAACGTCGGTTATTCACCGATGTGTTTTCGCGAGCGATATAAAACTACATAAGACGATCGGTTGCGCATAGTGCCGGCTTCCCAACACGCAGACAGCAAATCCAACTTCGCGCCGACACTCGATGGCGTAGATGCTCGCATGCAACTCACGCCCGCGCGCCCGCGCACGACGATGAGGAAATGGTTGCGACGCAAATCGACCATTGCCGTCGCGATGGCGCTGCCGCTGATGCTCGTCATCGGTCTGCTGGTGCTCTATCCGGCGTTCTATTCGATCTATCTCGCGACGCTCAACAAGTCGATGGAGCGCTTCGTCGGCTTGAACAATTTCAGCTTTCTGTTCACGCGCGAAACGTTCTGGATGGTCGTCAAGCAATCGATTGTGTTCGCGGTAAGCGCGGTGATCTTCAAGGCGCTGCTGGGTTTGTTCGTCGCACATTGCGTGCACAACGTACCGGCGAAGGGGCAGCGCAAATGGCGCGGGATGCTGCTGGTGCCGTGGGTGATTCCGCCGGCGATGAGCACGCTTGCCTGGCTGTGGCTATTCGATCCGTCTTACAGCGCGTTCAACTGGCTGCTCGAAAGAATCGGTTTGCCGGGTATCAACTGGCTGGGCGATCCGCACTGGGCGCGCTTCGCAGTGATCCTGGTGAACGTCTGGTTCGGCGCGCCGTTTTTCATGATCATGTATCTGGCTGCGTTGAAGTCGGTGCCCGAGCAGCTCTACGAAGCCGCATCGATCGACGGCGCCAATGCGTGGCAAAAGCTGTGGTACATCACCTTGCCGATGATGCGCAACATCATCGCGATCACGGTGTTGTTCTCGTTGATCGTCACGTTCGCGAACTTCGACATCGTGCGCGTGCTCACCAATGGCGGGCCGATCGATCAGACGCACGTCTTTGCCACTTGGGCGTTCAAGCTCGGCATCGAAGGCAGCGACATTCCACTCGGCGCATGCGTGTCGCTGTTCATGTTCCCGATTCTCGCGATCGCCGCGGTGTTCATCCTGCGCGATATCAACCGGCGCGGCAATGAAGCCTGACGCGATAGTCGCCCGGCCTGGAGATCTCAGCGCGCCGCCCGTGCGACGCAAGAGCCTGCGCGCCGACCGTCGCCGTGCGCTGGTCTGGTCGTACGTATTCCTGGTGGTGTTCGTGGTGTTTTTTCTGACGCCGCCTGCGTACATGCTGGTCACTTCGCTCAAGACCAGCGCGGAAATCTCCGCGGCGACCACGCCGTGGTGGGTGTTCAATCCCACCTTGGCGAATTACGTCGAGCTGCTGACGTCATCGACTTACCTGACGTTCTTCCGCAACTCGGCAGTGATTTCGCTGCTGGTCGTAACGATCACGATGCTGATCAGCATCCCGGCCGCGTTTTCGCTATCGCGCATGAAATTCTGGGGATCGGCAACGCTCGCGACCGGCGTGTTTCTCACCTATCTGATTCCGGAAACGCTCCTGTTCATCCCGCTGTTCAAGATCTTCGCGTATCTCAACGATCTCACCGGCATCGAGTTCATCAATCACTGGTGGGTGCTGGTGATCATCTACCCGACCCTGACAGTGCCGTTCTGCACCTGGATCATGATCGGCTACTTCAGCAGCATCCCAAAAGAGCTCGACGAGGCCGCGCTGATGGACGGCGCCGGCTACTTCCAGATGCTAACGAAGATTTTCATGCCGGTTGCGCTGCCGGGTATCATCGCCGCGACGATCTTCGCGTTCACCGTTTCGTGGGCGCAGTTTCTCTATCCGCTCGCGTTCACGACGTCGTCAGATCAACTCGTTCTGCCGGTCGGCATCATCACGACCTTGATCAAAGGCGACGTATTCAACTGGGGTCAGATCATGACCGGCGCGTTGCTCGGTGCCGCGCCGCCGCTTGTCATCTATGCCTTTCTGATGGATTACTACATCGCCGGCCTCACCGCCGGCGCGACCAAGGGTTAGCGATGTCCGAAGTCAATCTGCGCAAGCTGACCAAGTATTACGACGAGACGCCCGCCGTCCGAGGCATCGATCTCGACATCGCCGACAAGGAATTCGTCGTG
>JBBRGM010000047.1:0-16337 GCA_038240725.1 Burkholderiales bacterium
GGTCGGTGCCGTGCCGCCCCTCAATGGCGAGCAATGGGACGCCGTCTTCCAGAAGTATCAGCAGACCCCGCAGTACCTGCAGGTCAATCACGGCATGTCTTTGGACGAATTCAAAGGCATTTTCTGGTGGGAATACATCCACCGGTTATTGGGGCGCGGGATCGGCGTGGCGTTTCTGATCCCGCTGCTGTACTTCACGATTCGCGGCAAGGTCGACAGGCCGTTGGCCGGGCGGCTTGCGGGCATCTTCGTGCTCGGCGGTCTGCAAGGCGCGCTCGGCTGGTACATGGTCAAGAGCGGGCTGATCAATGATCCGCACGTCAGCCAGTTTCGTCTCACGGCGCATCTGGGACTGGCTTTCCTGATCTTCGCTGCGATGTTCTGGACCGCGCTCGGCATCCTGGTGCCGCACCCCTCGCCCTCCGGTCCGGTGCGACGGCGGCTCAAGCACTGGGCCATCGGTTTGAGCGCGCTGGTTTTTTTGATGGTGTTGTCGGGCGGACTGGTGGCCGGTATTCGCGCCGGCTTTGCCTACAACACGTTTCCGTTGATGAACGGTCACATCGTCCCGCCCGAATACGCCATGCTCGAGCCGTGGTACCAGAACCTGTTCAACAACATGGCCGCAGTGCAGTTCAACCATCGGCTGATCGCCTGGTCGTTGTTCCTGCTGATTCCGCTGTTCTGGTTCAGCGCACGCGACGTTGCGCTGACGCCGCGAGCCAGGCTTGCGTGCAACGTTCTGCCCGCAGTGCTGGTGATGCAAATAGCGCTGGGCATCTCGACCTTGCTGTTGATGGTGCCGTTAACGCTGGCTGCCGCGCATCAGGCCGGCGCACTTACCTTGTTTGCCGGCTCGCTGTGGGTCGCCTACGAGCTGAGTTGATCTGCGCAGTTGCGATTCAATCGGCGAGCAGTGCCTCGGCATCGATTTCTTCGTTCTCCAGCGAGCGTATCTCGAGCAGGACGCCGAGCTTGCGCCACTCGCGCGCCTCGTCTCCCAACGCCGCCGCGGTCAGTGGGTTGTCACGCAGCCATTCAGGGTTGAGCTTGAGCGTGTAGGTCGCACCGCTCCAGTTCGCGCCGATTGTCGGCACATGCGCGTTGACCCGGCTGCGGTTGAACAGCACGGACAGGCGCAACGCCATGATCAGCGACAGGTCGGTTTCGGGTTCGAGCAAGGCGCGCATCTTGTCGAGCGAGCCGCGGTGTGCGAGCACGACCACCGCCAGGCGGCTCTGCTCCATCTTCGAGTAGCCCGGCATGTCTGCGTTGCTGAGAATGTAAGCCGAATGCTTGTGATAGCCGCTGTGCGCAACCGACAACCCGATCTCATGCAGCCTCGAGGCCCAGCCGATGAGTTGCACTAGATGGTCTTGATCCGCGCGTTGCTCGCCGGCGAATTGACGGAACAGCGATAGCGCGAGTGCCTCGACCCGACGCGACTGTCCCGCGTCGATCTGGTAGCGCTTCATGAACTGCGTGACCGTGGTGTCGCGCATGTCGTGGTGGTGAAACCGGCCGAGCATGTCGTACAAAATACCCTGGCGCATCGCGCCGGTAGCCAGATCCATATGCGGGACTTTCAGCTCATCGAAGATCGCCGCCATGATGGCAAATCCGCCGGGCAATACTGGCACACGGTCAGGCCGCAGCCCCGAGAACGACAGCTTGGTCGCGTCGCCGGCTTTGATCATCGCGGCGCGCAGCTTGTCCAATCCTTCTGCGGTGATGCCCTGCGCGCTCCAGCCGTTCTGCTCGAGAATATCGGCGAGCGCGCGCGCAGTGCCGGACGAGCCCACTGCTTCGCTCCAATGTCCGACGGAAAAATCGCGGGCGATGGTCTGCAGCTCCAGGCGAGCCGCGAGCTCGGCCTGCTTTAGATTGCCTTTGGTCAGCCTGCCGCCGGGAAAGAATCGCATGCTGTACGTGACGCAGCCCATGTACAGACTTTCCAGCTTCTGCGGACGGTAGCCGCGGCCGACGATCAACTCAGTGGAGCCGCCGCCGATGTCGACCACCAGGCGTTTCTGATCGGTGACCGGCAGACTGTGCGCCACGCCGAGATAGATGAGGCGTGCTTCCTCGCGTCCGGCGACGACTTCGATCGGGAAGCCCAACGCGGCTTGTGCCTTGGCGCGAAACTCTTTCGCGTTCTTGGCGACGCGTAGCGTATTGGTGCCCACGGCGCGAACGGCTTCTGGCGGCAACCCGCGCAGGCGTTCGCCGAAACGTTTTAAGCAATCCAACGCTCGCTGCTGCGAAGCTTCGTCGAGACGCTTGTCCGGTCCAATGCCGGCGGCCAGTCGCACCGGTTCGCGCAGGGAATCGAGCGGATAGAACTGATCCTCCACCACGCGCGCGACTTGCAAACGGAAACTGTTGGAGCCGAGATCGACCGCGGCAAGCGTCGAATGACTGGTCATCACCGCGCGTGCTGATCGGTTGGGTGCGCGCAACCACTGCACGCCGATACGACAGCGCGGATCAGCTGAGTAACGCTTGCGGGCGGGCAGACGGCCGGTCGAATCATGTTCGCCTGGCTGCCATGGCGGTGGTCAAGCGAGAATTTCTCGCTCGATTTCCTCCAGGGTTACGTGCCGTACGTCTTTGCCCTTGACCATGTAGATCACGTATTCGGAGATGTTCTTCGCGTGATCGCCGATCCGCTCGAGCGCCTTGGCAATGAAGAGAATTTCGATTGACGCCGAAATCGTGCGCGGATCCTCCATCATGAAGGTGATGAGCTGGCGCAGGATCGCACGAAACTCGTCGTCGACATGCTGATCGGTACGCACCACTTCGGCGGAGCCGCTCACATCCAGCCGTGCGAAACAATCGAGCGATTTGCGCAGCATTTCCAATGCGAGACTGGCCATGCGGCGGATCTCGACGTAGCGCGGATGCTGCACCCGGTCGACCGAGTTGATCAGCTTGGCCATGCGCGCGATCTTGGCGGCCTCGTCGCCGATGCGCTCGAGATCGGTAATGGTCTTTACCACCATCATGATCAGCCGCAGATCGCTGGCGGCAGGCTGGCGGCGGGCGATGATCGTGCTGCAATCCTCATCGATGCCGACCTCCATCGCGTTCACTTTATGATCGTTGGCGATGATGCTTGCGCACAGTTCCAGATCGCAACTGGTCAGTGCGTCCACGGCAAGCGTGACTTGCTGTTCGACGAAGCCGCCCATCTGCAGAACGCGTGCGCGCAGCGCTTCGAGCTCCTGATCGAACTGCTTGGATGTGTGTTCGCTGCCCATATTGCCGTCTCCTCGACCCATCGGCGGGTCACGCCTGAACCGTTCAGTCTATTCGTATGACGTGACACTTGCTTTGCACCGGCGTTTTTTCTCAGGTCGCCTTGAGAGTGCGTACGCCGTCTTTACCCCCCAGCAGCAGTAAATCGGCCGGCCGGCGGGCGAATAATCCGTTGGTGACGACTCCCGGGATTTCATCGATCGCACTCTCGAGCGCCTTCGGATCCAGGATCGCGAGCCCGTGCACGTCCAGAATAATGTTGCCGTAGTCGGTGATGTAACCCTGGCGCAATGCCGGGTGTCCGCCCAGCTTCACCAGCTCGCGCGCCACCAGACCGCGCGCCATTGGAATCACTTCCACCGGCAACGGAAAGGTCCCGAGCACTTCGACGAGCTTGCTCGCGTCGGCGACGCAGATGAACGTGCGTGCCACCGCAGCGACGATTTTCTCGCCGGTCAATGCGCCGCCGCCACCCTTGATCATCGCCATCCTGCGCGTAATCTCGTCGGCACCATCGACGTAGATCGGCACTTCGTCGACGCTGTCGAGATCGAATACGCGGATGCCGAGTGCCTTGAGACGCGCAGACGTCGCTTGCGAGCTCGACACCGCGCCCTCGATGCGTCCTTTGATCTTGCCCAGCTCGTCGATAAAGAAATTGACGGTCGAGCCGGTGCCCACGCCGACCACGGCGTCGTCCGGCACGTACGCAATAGCGGCACGTGCGACCGTTTGCTTCAAAGCATCTTGCGACGCTTGCGTCGCCGCGGCGCTTTGCGCCGCTTCACGCTTCACGGCGTCAAGCGCGGCAACCGATTGCCGATCTGCTTAATTCGCACACTCAACTCCTCACTGGGTCGCAGTCGCCGTAAGGATAGCCGCCCCGCGACCGATCCACAATTCATTCAGACAGTTGTTCCATGCGAAGCGCGCTTCGCGAATCGCAATCCGGCCGCGCGACAGCAGATCCGGCAACTGGTCCGGCATTTGCACTAGCGATGCCGACCTTAATTACGCTGGAACTTCCAAATGGCCGAGCTGCACACAGATAACGTTGACCTTGCATCGGAGCGCAAGTCCACGCAGGGCGCCGACGCGAACGGTCGTTGCGCGGCGTCAGTCACCACCCGCATGGATCGCAGAGACGGCGGCTGGAGCTTCGCCCCGATCCTCTCGCGCAACTCTCGGTCGAGCGGCGATCTATGCAAAAATACCGCTATGCGCAAGCGCCGGGCCGATCGAACCAACAACTTACAATAAAGTGATCGCGCACAAATGATTTTTGCGGCCAGAAAATTACTCGCAACGCTTGCGCTGTCCTGCATCGGCGCGCTGCTGTGCGGGGCCGCACATGCAATCGATCAAGACGCTGCGTTTCTCGCCGCGCGCGAGGCATTTCAGAAAGGCAACATCGAACGCCTGTCCCGCCTGGCGCCGGATCTCCAGGACTATCCGCTGTACCCCTACGTGGTTTATTTCCAGTTGCGCTCACGCCTGGCGGAAACCAGCGCGCCGGTGATCGACGCTTTCATCTCGGACTATCGCGACACGCTGCTCACCGAGCGTCTGCGCGGCGACTGGCTGCGCGTGCTCGGCCGGGCGCAGGATTGGGATGCGTTCGAGCGCGAATATCGCGGCCTGACCGTCGAGGATACAGAACTCACCTGTTATGCCTACCAGGCCAGGCTCGCCGCGCACACAGATTCGAGCGCGCTGAAAGAGGCGCGGCGACTGTGGTTTCAGAGCAGCGCTCAGCCAGATAGCTGCAATCCGGTTTTTGACGCGATGATTCGCGATGGTTTGATCAACGAGGACGACGTCTGGGCGCGGGTGCGCCTTGCGCTGGAAGCGAGCAACGTCAGTTACGTGCATCAGCTGGTGAACTACCTGCCGCCCGCAAGACGTCCGGATGCGCGGCAGTTCGATGTAGCGGCGCGCAGCCCGCAGCGCTATCTCGACGCTAAGAAGCTTAAGCTGAAAACACGCGGCGATAAGGAGTTGGCGATGTTTGCGGTCGCGCGCTGGGGACAGAGCTTGCCCGCGGTCGCGGCGGCGCGCTTCGAAAAAATCCAGTCGCAGTTCTCGGCTGACGATCAAGCGTACGTTTGGGCGCAGCTTGCAACGACCGGCGGGATGAAGCATCGGCCCGAAGCGCTGGAGTGGTTCGCCCGCGGCGGCGATCGTATGACCGATCGTCAGCTCAATTGGAAAGCACGCGCTGCGCTGCGCCGGCAGGATTGGCGAACGCTGCTCGCCGCGATCGAAGCGATGTCGCCGAAAGAACGGCAACTGCCGGTGTGGCGCTATTGGATGGCCCGCGGACAGCTCGCCACCGGCCGTACGGATGACGCGAACGCGCTGCTAGCGCCGCTATCGGTCGAGCACTCGTTCTACGGACAGCTCGCAATGGAAGAGCTCGGTTCAGCGGTCAGGACGTTGCCGGAAACCTACACACCCAGCGTCGATGAGATCAACACCATCGAACGCATGCCGGGCATCCAGCGTGCGCTGCGTTTTCTGCAGATCGGGCTGCGATACGAGGGCGCGCTGGAGTGGCGCTGGACCACACGCGGAATGGGCGACAAGGAATTGATCGCAGCCGCTGAAGTGGCGCGCAACCACGGCTGGTATGAGCGCTCGATCGACACCGCAGAACGCACGCAGACGCTGCACGCTTTCGCTCTGCGCTATCCGGCGCCGTACCGCGATGTCGTACGCGGCTACACCCGGCAACTCGATCTGGACGAAGCCTGGGTGTTTGGATTGGTGCGACAAGAAAGTCGCTTCGCGGCTGACGCGCGTTCGAGCGCCGGCGCCATCGGGCTCATGCAACTGATGCCGACAACCGCCCGGGCCGTCGCGAAACGCCTGGGGATTCCCGGCGTCGATCATTCCACCGCGCACACGGTCGAGACCAACATCGGCCTTGGCACCTCTTACATGCGGCAGCTGATGGATAATCTTCAGGATCATCCGGTGCTGGCATCGGCAGCCTATAATGCCGGCATGAGCAGAGCGCGCGATTGGCGTGCCGATCGTTCGCTCGAAGGCGCGATCTATACGGAGACCATCCCGTTTAGCGAAACGCGGGACTATGTGCGCAAGGTGATGAGCAACACGATGTACTATGCGCGCCTGTTCGGCGATCAATTCGTTCCGCTCAAACAACGTCTCGGACAGATCGGCCCAAAGCCGCTTTCCAACGATTAACGCGCGGGTGCCGGTACCTGCCTCGCGCACGGACATCGAGTTTTCCAAGCCTCGCGCATCGCATGCAAATCCGGAAAGTTTGCGTGATCGGCGGCAGCGGCTTCATCGGCCGTCATGTCGTCCAGCACCTTGCCGCCGAGGAGATCTTCGCTCGCGTCCCGACGCGCCGACGCGAGCGTGCGAAGCAACTCATCCTGCTTCCCACCGCCGACGTCATCAATGCCGATGTCCACGATCCTGAGGTCCTGCGCCGCCTGATCGCGCCGGTGGATGCGGTCATCAATCTGGTCGGCGTTCTGCACGATTTCCCCAGCGGTAGTTTCGAGCGCAACCACGTCGAGCTCCCACGCAAAATTGTCGACGCATGCCGCGAGACGGGCGTAAAGCGCGTGATTCATGTGAGTGCGCTGAAGGCTGCCTTCGACGCACCGAGCGCTTATCTGCGCTCGAAAGCCGAAGGCGAGAACCAGATCCATGCGGGCCAGGCGACCGGAATCGCAACGACGATCTTTCGCCCGTCTGTCGTGTTCGGACAGGACGACCGGTTCCTCAACTTATTTGCCAGTTTGACGCGGCTGTTTCCCATCATTCCGCTCGGCAGTGCGTCGGCGCGCTTTCAGCCGGTGTTCGTCGAAGATCTGGCGTCGGTCATCGTGCGCTCGCTGCTCGACGTGAACGCTTTCGGGCGCACCTACGAAGTGTGCGGTCCGCGTGCGTATACGTTGCGCCAGCTGGTCGAGCTGGTCGGACACACGATTGGGGTGAATCGCTCGATCATCGAGCTAGGCCCATCGCTCTCCATGCTGCAAGCCGCGGTGCTGGAACATTTGCCCGGCAAGCTGATGACGCGCGACAACGTTTATTCGATGCGCGTGAACAACGTGTGCTATTGCGATTTCGCGAGCCAGTTCGGCTTCGCGCCGACGCCGGTGGAGGCAATCATCCCGACCTACCTTCGTGGCATCACGCCGCGCAGCCGCTACAACTGGTTTCGCTTCCGGGCGCGAAGATAACCACGGCGATAACCGCAGAGATCAATCGCGGAGATAATTCATGGCGAGATACACGCTGGTCATCGGCAACAAAAATTATTCGTCTTGGTCGCTGAGGCCCTGGCTGCTGCTCAAGCACTTCGGCATCCCTTTTCGCGAAGTGCGGATCCCACTCTACATCGAGGGGTCGAAAGAACGAATTCGCGAGTTCTCTCCTGCGGGCAAGGTGCCGATCTTGCTGGACGGCGAACTGGCGATCTGGGATTCGCTGGCGATCGGCGAATATCTGGCGGAGCGCCATCCCGAGGCGCACATGTGGCCGGCCGACGCGGCGTTGCGTGCCAGGTCGCGTTGCATCAGTGCGGAAATGCACTCCGGCTTCGGCGCGCTGCGCTCGCAGATGAGCATGAACTGCAGACGTTCTCTCCCGGGCCGTGGACGCACACCGGATGCCCTGGCCAATGTCGCACGCATCCAGGCGCTGTGGAGCGAGTGCCGCCAGCAATCTGCAGCCAAAGGGCCATTCCTGTTCGGCGATTTTTCCGTCGCCGACGCGATGTATGCGCCGGTGGTGTTGCGCTTCAAGATCTACGCGGTGGAGCTCGCGCCACTGGTGCGCGCGTACGTCGATACCATCCTGGCACTCCCCGAGCTTGCGGAATGGATACAGGACGCATTGGCTGAAACGGAAATCATTCCCGCCTTCGAGCCGCTCGATCAGCCGTGAAGATTTATCGCGTGGGCGGCTCGGTGCGCGATGAGCTGCTCGGGCTGCCCGTCAAGGATGAAGACTTCGTCGTCGTCGGCAGCAGCGTCGAAGAAATGCAGCTGCTCGGCTTTCGGCCCGTCGGCAAGGATTTCCCGGTTTTGCTCCATCCGCAGTCGCAAACGGAGCACGCACTTGCGCGCACCGAGCGAAAAACCGGTCCCGGCTACACCGGTTTCGCCGTGCACGCCGCGCCCGACGTAACCCTCGAACAAGATCTAGCTCGGCGCGACATCACGATCAACGCCATGGCGCGCGACGAGCAAGGCGACCTGATCGACCCATACCACGGTGCCGCTGACCTCGAGGCGGGCATTTTGCGACACGTCAGCCCGGCCTTCGTAGAAGACCCCGTTCGTATTTTGCGCGTAGCGCGATTTGTCGCGCGTTTCGGGTTCAAGATCGCACCCGAAACGCTAGCGCTCATGCGCCGCATGGTCGATGAAGGCGAGGTCGATCATTTGGTTCCGGAGCGGGCGTGGCAGGAAATTGCGCGCGGACTCATGGAAGATCATCCATCTCTGATGCTCGAAGCGTTGCGTTCGTGCGGTGCGCTGGCGCGCATTCTTCCGGAAGTCGATGCGCTGTGGGGCGTTCCGCAGCCGCCCAAGCATCATCCCGAGATCGATACGGGCGCGCACATATTGCTCGTGATCGACTGCGCGGCGTCGCAAGGCTATTCGCTGCCGGTTCGCTTTGCAGCGCTCGTGCATGACCTCGGCAAAGCGCAGACACCTAGAGAGCAGTGGCCGAAGCATATCGGCCACGAAGCCAGCGGCGCCAAGTTGGTCGAGCAGCTCGCGCAACGCTTGCGGGTGCCGGCGGAATGTCGCGATCTCGCGGTGCTGGTTGCCCGCCATCACCTCGACGTCCATCGCGCCTTAGACCTACGTGCCGCTACGATGGTTAAGCTGTTCGAGAAGACCGATGCGCTACGTCGGCCCGAGCGCTTCGAGCTTTTGCTGCAGGCCTGCAGCTGCGATTTTCACGGCCGGCTGGGCCACGAAGCGCTCTCCTACCCATCTGCGGATCGCCTGCGAGAAGCGCTTGCCGCCGCCCGGAACATCGACGCGGGCGCGATTGCCGGCAGTCGCAGCAATCCGTCGCACATCGCCAATGCGATCCACGCGGCGCGTGTCCATGCTGTCGCGCAGGCGTTGCCGGATTCCTCGGACGATGACGGAAAATAGCTGGCGAGATATTGCAAGTTTCAGCGAAGATGCGACACCAGCCAGCTCAGCAACGCCGATAGGATGAAGTGACGTGGCAAACGGAAAGTTGTATTCCTTGCCATTGCGCACGAAGTGAATGTCGCCCGGCAGGCGACCCAGGCCAATACGGCGAAGCAAGGGCGTGACCCAGCCGATCAGGCAGATTGCCAGCACGAGTACGATGAACCACTTGAGCATTCGCCAGCTCCTGCGTAAATCCAATCCAGTTATTTTATTTCGAATCGCGCCGCCCGGCGCTCGACGGAGGTTGCATTGATCGATCTGTACACGTGGTCCACACCCAACGGCCGTAAAGTTTCCATCATGCTCGAAGAATGCGCTATACCCTATGAAGCGCATCCGATCAACATCGGCAAAGGCGATCAGCATACCCCCGAGTTCGTCGCCATCAGCCCCAACAGTAAGATCCCGGCAATCGTCGATCAGAGCGGACCTGAAGGAAAACCGTTCGCACTGTTCGAGTCCGGCGCGATTCTTCTTTATCTCGCGTGGAAAACCGGACGTTTCTTGCCCACACGCGCTACCGAGCAGTTCGAAACGATGCAGTGGCTGATGTTCCAAATGGGCGGGGTCGGGCCGATGTTCGGCCAGGTTCATCACTTCGTGCGTGCGGCGCCTGAGCCGGTGCCCTACGCGATCGAGCGCTACAGCAAAGAAACGCGCCGGCTGTACGGCGTGATGGATCGCCATCTCGCAAAGAATGAGTACCTCGCGCACGGCTATTCCATTGCCGATATCGCGACCTATCCATGGGTCGCACGGTTCGAATGGCACAAGGTCGACCTGGCTGATTTTCCGAACGTGAAGCGCTGGTTCGATTTGATCAGCACGCGGCCCGCGGTGCAGGCCGGCATGAAGGTGCCTGAGCTCGTGCTGTAGAGCGTTGCATCCAGCGGCGGGACGATCGCAGAGTTGATTGAACTCAACGCGTATCCCGCCGAAGCTAAAGTTTCAAGGGGGGCTTCCGATGGTTTAGGAACGGGCAATACACGCCTTCGCAGTGTTCCTTAAGTCGATGTCGGATCCCATCCCCCAGCAGATCGGCAAATACCCCATCGTTCGTGAGTTGGGCCGCGGTGCGACCAGCGTCGTGTACCTCGCTCGCGATACCTTTGCCGGTCGCGCGGTCGCACTCAAGGTGATCAAAAACCAGCCGCTGCACGACACCGATATGAAGCGGCGGTTTCACCGTGTGTTTCTCAACGAAGCCGCGCTCGTCGGCAAGCTGTTTCACCCTCACATCCTAGCTATCTTCGATGCCGTAAGCGAAGACGATCTCAGCTATATCGTCATGGAGTACGTGGACGGCAAGACGCTCGAGTATTATTGCGACGTCGTGCACTTGCTGCCGATCGCGAAGATGGTGGAAATGATCTTCAAATGCAGTCTGGCGCTCGCGTTCGCGCAGCGGCACGGCGTCATTCACTGCGACATCAAGCCGGCCAATATTCTGATCAGCGATGACACTAACATCAAGATCAGTGATTTCGGCGCCGCACAGTACGAAGAAGCTGAGCATACGCACCTGAAGGGGATCGGCTCGCCTGCATACATGTCCCCCGAGCAGGTGCAAGACAAGGAAGTGGATTTTCTGACTGACGTCTATTCGCTCGGCGTCGTGATGTATCAGATGCTCACCGGCAAGTTGCCGTTCCGCGCGTCCAGCAAGGCAAGCATGCTGTACCAGGTCGTCAACATCGCGCCGGTGCCCCCCAGCACGTTCCGTCGCGAGGTGCCGCCGGATCTCGATCGCCTGGTGATGAAGTGTATGGAGAAGGACCGCGACGCGCGCTACGCGAGCTGGTCGGACTTCTCGCGCGATCTCACGCAGTCATACCGCACCCTCGAGGCACCGGCAGACACGCTGTCGGACTCGGAGAAATTCAGAACGCTCAAGAATCTGCCGTTCTTTCGCGACTTTCGCGAGCAGGAGCTGTGGGAGATTCTGCGCATCACGGCGTGGCGAAAGTTTCTCGGCGATCACGTCACCATTCGCGAAGGCGATAGCGGGGAAAGCTTCTACATCATCACCAGCGGCGAAGCCAAGGTCACCAAAGCGGGCCGGCTGCTCAATATTCTGCGCGGCGGCGACTGCTTCGGCGAGATGCTCTACTTCAGCGAAACCAATACCCGCCGCTCAACTACCATCACATCTTTATCACCGCTAAGCGTGATCGAGATAGACGCCGCTGCGCTATCGCAATCGTCCGATATCCTGCAGAAGGAGATGAACAAAGCGTTTCTGCGAATCCTTATCGACCGCCTGACTTGGGCGAACAATCGGCTGTCTGCGGCGTAACCGTTAGGTATTGCCACGAAATGCTTGCCCGGCGAGGAAGAATGTTTGCCCGTGGCGCGATGCGGGTGCGCAGTAGAATGACGGTCGCCTCAAACCGCAGATCTGCTAGATGACCGCCTCAGCACCCGAGAGTATCTGTCCGCGATGCGGCAAATCGAACGCTTGCGGCCTCCGCGATGCACCGCCGTGCTGGTGCTCAGTCGAATTCGCGCCGTCGCTGCCGGCGACCTCGGGGCGGAGTTGTTACTGCCAGCGTTGCTTGCGAGCGATCTTGGCGGACAAGCAAGCCCGCGAACGGATCGACTGATTCCCGTCGGATCTTGGCCAGGAAAGGTTGGCTACAGCACTGATTTCGCGAGCTTGCCGATATCTGCGGGGTTGCGCGTAACTTTGATGCCGGCTTCTTCCATCGCGCCGAGTTTTTCCACCGCGGTGCCTTTTCCGCCCGAGATGATCGCGCCCGCATGACCCATGCGCTTGCCGGGCGGTGCGGTTACACCAGCGATAAAGCCGACCACGGGTTTGCGCATGTGGTCTTTGATCCATTGAGCGCACTCTTCTTCATCGGTGCCGCCGATTTCGCCGACCATCACTACCGCTTCGGTCTCGGGATCGTCATTGAACAGCTTCATGACATCGATATGCTTGAGCCCGTTCACCGGATCGCCACCAATGCCGACGCAGCTCGACTGTCCGAGCCCTTGCTCCATGAGTTGCCCAACGGCTTCGTAGGTCAGCGTACCTGAACGCGATACCACGCCGACCGGCCCGCGCTTATGAATGTGGCCGGGCATGATGCCGATCTTGATCTGATCGGGAGTGATCACACCCGGACAGTTCGGCCCGACCAGGCGAGTCGATTTACCTTGCATACGATAGCGCGTGCGAATCATGTCGCGCACCGGAATGCCTTCGGTAATGCAGATCACAAGATCGAGGCCGGCGTCGACCGCCTCATCGATTGCAGCTACTGCGTACGGCGGCGGGACATAGATTACCGAGACGGTGGCGCCGGTGGCTGCCTTGGCGTCTGCCACCGTATTGAAAATCGGGATGCCTTCGAAATCCTGGCCGCCTTTGCCGGGCGTCACACCGCCAACGAAACACTGTTTTCCGTTCGCGTACGCAGCGCAGGCGTGGGTATGGAATTGGCCGGTTTTACCGGTGATGCCTTGCGTGATGACCCGGGTGTTCCTGTCGATCAGGATTGCCATACGAGTGGATGCTCTAGAAGCGTTTCGATAATCGAGGAAATGCGCTCACTGGCCCGCGGCAGCGACTACTTTTTGCGCGGCGTCCGCCATGTTTCCCGCGGAGATGATCGGCAGGCCCGAGTCGGCGAGAATCTTTTTGCCGAGATCCACGTTGGTGCCTTCCAGGCGAACGACGAGCGGCACCGTCAGCTTCACCTGACGGGCGGCTTCGACCACGCCTTGCGCGATCACGTCGCACTTCATGATGCCGCCGAAGATGTTCACCAGAATCGCCTGCACGTTGCGATTCTTGAGCATCAGCTTGAACGCCTCGGTGACCTTCTCGGTGGTGGCACCGCCGCCGACGTCGAGGAAATTCGCCGGCGAACCGCCGTACAGCTTGATGATATCCATCGTCGCCATCGCGAGTCCGGCACCATTGACCAGACAACCGATGTTTCCGTCCAGAGAGATGTACGACAAGCCGAACTTGGACGCTTCGATCTCAGCCGCATCTTCCTCGTCCAGATCGCGCATCGCGAGTATTTCCGGATGCCGGTACAGCGCGTTGTCATCGAAGGTCATCTTCGCATCGAGCGCGATTACCGTATCAGCTCCCGTCACGACCAGCGGATTGATCTCCACGAGCGACGCATCGGTTTCATCGAAGCTGCGATAGAGCGCTTTCAGCAGCTCGGCCGCCTGGGGAACAGCGCCCTCGGGAATGCCGATCGTCGCTGCCATCTGACCGGCCTGCTCGGTGGTCAATCCGGACACCGGATCGATGGAAATCTTATGGATCTTTTCCGGCGTGCTCGCGGCGACTTCTTCGATATCCATACCGCCTTCGCTCGACGCCATCAACGTCGTGCGCTGCGAGCCGCGGTCCACAACCAAGCCGATATATAGCTCTTTCTTGATGTCGACGCCTTGTTCGATCAGCAACCGCTTGACGCGTTGACCGTCGGGACCGGTCTGATGCGTGATCAACTGCATGCCGATCATCTTGCCGGCGAACTGACGCACCTCGTCGATGCTCTTGGCGACTTTGACGCCGCCACCTTTGCCGCGGCCGCCGGCGTGAATCTGCGCCTTGACCACCCAGACGTTGCCGCCGATCTTCTCCGCTGCCGTAACCGCTTCGTCGGCTGTGAAGCAGGCGATCCCGCGCGGGGTCGTTACGCCGAATCCCCGCAGCAACTCCTTGGCTTGATACTCGTGGATCTTCATCGATGGTCGACTCTTTGGTGTCGCCGACGGCGGAGGCTGGGACTGCCCTCAAAGCCATACGGATGGTGAAATTCCGCGAAGTATAACCTAGGAGAATGGCCGGCTTGGCTGGTCTTTGTCCGGACGTATTCGAGGCCGACTTGCCGATCGCGGCCCTGTCCATTCCGTCGATCGTGACTCCAAACGCGAAGCCGAAATAACTTTGCGAAAACCCTTAAGTCCGCTAAACCGCCGCCGTTAAAGGCCTCAGGTCTCTTCCCTGTTGACTTTGGGCAGCACATTAATCCCCCGGGCTGCCTATTTTTTCGCCCTTAGTTCGTCGAAATTGTTTTTTAGGCTTTTTCTAAATTCCCCTAAAGTGCCTTCAGGGACCGCCGTTAACAGGCTTGGTCTCCTCCCCTGTTGGGGAATTTACGGACAGCATATCCTCCCTTGCTGTCCGTTTTTTTTTGCCCAGCGCGCACGGACACGCCGTCGCTGCGAGTCTCAGCACATTTAAATCAGATCGGGTCTTTGCCTGTCGCCGTGAGCGCCGGGCCTGCCCTTGGCGAACTTGCGAGCGCTTTGGGGCTCTGGCGCTCTGGCGCTTAGGGCTTAGACGCGGCGGGTTGCCGCTCGCGATACAGGCGTTGAATTTCGCCGTTCGACTGGTCGTACTGCTTCTGAGACTGCTCGGCGCTCGCCTGGGCTTCTGCCAGTTGCTTGCGCGCCTGCTCCAGCCGAGTTTTCTCTTCCTCAACCTTGCGCTGCAATCTGGTCAGCGCCTCTTCGCTGTCCTTAACCTGTGTTTCCTGTTTCTTGACCTGCGCTTTGGCCTGATCCAGCGACTTCATTGCGCTGGTTAAACGCCGCTGCGCCATGGGAAGCGAGTCGATATTGTTCTCTTGCGCAAGCGCCGGCACAGCGATCGCAAGACTCAAAGCAAATGCGACGCTGCAGGCGATTCCAGAGCGGACACGACGATGGCGAACAGACGATTGAAGTTTCATGAGTTGAATGTCGCCTTCAGAATGATTCGGAAATCCGGTGCCGGATAGAGGAGTTGAACCCCCGACCTTCGCATTACAAGTGCGCTGCTCTACCAACTGAGCTAATCCGGCGTGCGGCTATTATGCCTTCAACGCACGGCCATCGGCGCCGACGGCCGGCTTACTTGACGACCTGAAGTTTAGGCCGGCGACCTGCAGGCGGCGTAGGCTTGTCGCCGCCGCCGGATTTCCCATCTCCGCCAAGATCAGTGGCTGCGCTGGTTAGCGGCAGGATCGGCGTGTCGCCGCTGGGAGCTTGGAAAGCGAGGCCTTGGCCATTCTCTTTGGCGAAAATGCCGGCGACCGAGGCAATGGGAACCGACACTTCGCGCGAGGACCCATTGAAGCGTGCCGAGAACTGCAGGAGGTCATTGCCGATCTTCAGATTGCGCGTCGCGTCTGCGCTGATGTTGAGAACGATCTCACCATTGCGTACGAATTCCAGCGGAACTCGCGTGCTGCCGTCGACTTTCACGGCGATATACGGGGTGAGCCCATTATCTACACACCACTCCCAAATCGCGCGGAGCAAGTATGGGGTGGTGGACGTTGGATCCTTCACTTGCGCATTACCTTTTCGGACGGCGTCAATGCTTCGATAAAGGCCGGACGGCTGAAGATGCGCTCAGCGTATTTCATCATCGGCGCGGCCTGCTTCGGCAACTGGATGCCATAGTAATCCAGCCGCCACAATAGCGGTGCGATGGCGACATCGAGCATAGAGAATTCATCGCCCAGCATGTACTTCTGCTTGACGAAGACCGGCGCGATTTGCGTGAGGCTGTCGCGAATTACGAGACGCGCCTTGTCGCCGGAGCGTTGCGGTCCCTTCTCGATCGTATCGATATGGCAAAACAGTTCCTGTTCGAAGCGAAACAAAAATAGCCGCGCTCGAGCGCGCATGACCGGGTCCGCCGGCATCAGCTGCGGATGTGGAAAACGGTCGTCGATATACTCGTTGATAATATTCGACTCGTACAGAATTAGGTCGCGCTCGACCAGAACCGGAACCCGGTTGTAAGGGTTCATCACTGCCAGGTCCTCAGGCTTGTTGTACAGATCGACGTCGACGATCTGAAAATCCATCCCCTTCTCGTACAGGACAATCCGGCAGCGCTGGCTAAAT